>JAEEQX010000146.1 GCA_016285575.1 Lachnospiraceae bacterium | reverse complement strand
TAAACTGATTCCAATAAGTGGAACTCTCAATATGCCAGTTCTCAACTCCCAGTATCGGACCGTCGTAATCTTCGGTAATTAAAATGGGTTCAAACGGTTCAACTGTAGTTTCCGTTACGGATTCTTCAGGTAAAGAAGCAGGAACTACTTCTTCTGTGACAGCCTGCGAACAAGATGTCATGGCAAGACACATCGCCAATATAGCCACAGATGGCATAAATAAGCTTTTCTTCATTGTTTTATCCCCAAACTGTAATACTAATTATTACAGTTCAATTATAACAAAAAGCAGGAATTGCTTCCTGCTTTGGTCGTGTTTGCTCTTAATTTGTGCGACTATCGAATAAAAGAACAAACAATTAAAACACTCAGAATGAGAATGATGTTTATTAATACAGAAACCAAGAGTTTTTTCTTCTTGATTGAAATGATTGTAGCAGTAACAGCTAGTACTAGATAAATGACAGAGAATGGAAGAATCTTAAACATAGCTTCCTGCTTTTGAGGCTACTTAAATGTAAAAGTTAGTCTTGTTTGCTGCCTATTAATCTATCAAAGTGTCTTGCACATGTATATCACATCATCCATAGGATTATTATAATATGCTTCACACTCTTCGAATCCATGCTTTTTGTATAACGAAATCGCCGTCTTTAACGGCACAATGGTATCAAGAACCATTTCCTTATATCCGGCCAGTCGGGCATGTTCGATTATTGCTTCGACAAGAGAATCGCCAAGGTGCCTGCCCCTGATTTCCGGTCTGACATATAACCTCTTCATCTCACAACGGTCATCCGATAGCCTGTGATAAGCGATCATGCCAACCACTTTTTCACCTTCAATTGCAACGAGAATTTCTCCTTCCGGGGATGTATACTTTTGCGCAGGATCCTGCAGTTCATCAGCTATATTCTGAAACGACAGATCCCTGCCAAGTCTTTTTGAATACTCTATTATCAATTCCCTGACTTCAGGAAGATAATTCTTACCGTCTACAATCTGCATGCTTTTCTCCACGACTGGTAATACTCTTTATTATCTTTACACAGCTGGCGCTGTCATCTCAATGTGATTTCCTTCAGAATCAACTATTTCAACCACCCAATTACCTCTAATCAGAGTTAATGGAAAACAAATCTCTTTCCCCATTATCTTCTTTTCAAGAATCGCCTTAGAATCAACACTTAAGCTTGGCAGACAGTTACTACCATACTCATGAGATTCACCTTTCCTTTCATAAGCAAATAGTCCAAGTCGAAAACCATTTATATCAAACACACTATAAATATCGTCCTTTTCTGTAACCGTCTGATCGAGTAGTTCCTCGTAAAACTCTATGGCCCGATTCATATCTTGTACGCAAATATACAAAGATTTTAAGTTCATATTAGTCATCCTTCCAATCTGTTCCCATATCAATACAATTCTTTATCATTCTTATCTGGGAACTCCCCATCATGGAATAATGCGTAAACCACTTGATTCAAGTTCCAAGGCGACTCCCACCACTCGGCACAATACTCGCAATATGTTTCCGGATCCCAGTTATTGCCCGTCAATTCGTTCAACTGATTGCAAATATCTGCCGGGAGGTCATCGAAATAATCTCCTGCCTCGTTGACAAGATTCTCTACTTTCATGAGTAGCTCTTTATCCTTCTTTACTTCATTCCAATCTTTCATAGCCTTATGATAACAGAAAAGCAGGAATCACTTCCTGCTTTTGAGGCTACTTAATGTAACAGTTAGTCGTGTTTGCTGTGTATTTTCCGTTCTTCCAGAGTTACATCAACTTGCGAAGTAATCTTTTAAAATTTCACGTATATCTTGTGTGGCGTGATATGCATTGCTCATAAAAATACTCATTTCTTCAGGCGGATCATTTTAGAACTCTTTATCCAACAGTTCCAAACCATAAGTTCTTACATCACCATTCACAGCATCAAATATCCACTCACCGACGCTTCTGTCATTGCCAAGACTGTCGAATACATTCGATGATATGATAGTATGCTGTGTATTGTGAGTATCAGCATCCTCTCTGTAGCTCCAGATATATATACCCACATTCGGTATATTCTCCTGCAGTGCTGTTACCATTTCTTTCAGATCCTGCTGGAAATTATCTCCCAATTCCCTGGTCTTATCCATCCTTCCGGTATCGATATAAGACTGATACTGCATTAATGTGTCGTCACGATATGAACAATCAAAG
>JAEEQX010000060.1 GCA_016285575.1 Lachnospiraceae bacterium | reverse complement strand
ATACCAACTATTGCGAATAAAATCTTGAGAAGCACATTGCCTTGAGTAATGAATGTACATACCAAGAAAGCAGAGCTCATACCAAGAACGCCGGCGGTGATAACTTTTTTTCTACCAAACTTACTTGAAATGATACCAATAGGAAGGTAACTGATTACGGCTGCAACTGTGGCTACCAACATATATGAAGCAAACTCTCCGTTTTTAAATCCAAGAATCGATGTGGAATATCTTGAGAACGCTGAGTTAATTGCATTATAAGACATGTACCAGAAAAATACGGAAAGAAGAATGAATATAAGGCTTCTTTTCTTATCTTTGGGAAGTTTTTTGCCTGCGTTGGCATTCTGCTCCTCTTCCTCGTCGCCAGGCACTTCTGTTGCAAGCATTTCTTTTGTCCATTTGTTTTCAGGAACGAAAAGGACAAGCACAACTGTTGAGATTGTCATAAACAGGATAATTGAAATGAATAGAGGCATATAGTTGGGAGTTGTGCCCTCGACGTCTTTTACCAAAAGTTTGGTCATAATCATCGCATAGATAGCGCCAACAGTACCCATCAACATGATAACCGCATTACCCTTACTACGAAGAAGTCTGGGTGTAATATCCGGCATAAGTGCAACTGCAGGAGTTCTATAAAATGACATCGCGAGTAAAACAATACCCGTCGATACTAGAAACATGGGAAGGCTTCTGATATTGTCTGAAAAAGGCATAAACGCCATCGCGATTACGGCGATTATGGTTCCGATTGCGATGAACGGCATTCTTTTACCGAATCTAGTGTTGGTTCTGTCAGACCAGATACCGAATGCAGGAAGGAGTATAAGGGCGAAAACATTATCCATCGCCATAACAACTCCGTTGAGTACGTCTCCGAGGTTAAACGAATACTTAAGAATAAGAGGCGTAATGGCATCATACATGGTCCAGAACGAGGTAATCGCCATAAACGCAAAACCTGTAAGTATCGTCTTCTTAAAATTCAATTTCATCCCGTAATTAATTCCCTTCTTTTAGGCAAAATAACATGCCCACAGAATTAAGTATACAATATTTACAGCGCATATGAAAACACTTTTTAACATTGATATTTTTATTAAAAAATTGTACTATTACATAAAGGTTAATTTATCGGAGAAAATATGGCTGTATATATCATCGGAGGTTTGATTGCGTACCTTGTGGGAAGCATCAACACCGCGTATATTTTAGCAAAGATTAAAAAGAAGGATTTGCGTAGCGGAGGATCCGGAAATCTGGGTGCATCTAACACCACATTGCTTCTTGGATGGAAATGGGGAGTTTTCGTCGGAGTCTGTGATATTCTAAAAGGCTTCGCTGTAGTCTTTATTGCAAGAATGGTATTCAACGATTACGAATACCTGCCTTACATTGTCAGTTCCGCAGCGATAATCGGACACATTTTCCCGTTTTATCTAAAGTTCAAGGGTGGCAAGGGATTCGCAACTTTGTGCGGATGTATCCTCGGATACAATTGGCTTGTATTTATAGTAGCTGCAATTATCATCGCTGCTATCACTTTTGCAACCGATTATATCGTGCTCGCGACGCTTACAATGATAATCGCCTTCCCTGTATACGTGGGAATCACTAATCACAACTTTATCTATCCCGCGATACTTGCGGTCGGCATGATTTTTATTTTTATAAAACATCTTCCCAACTACAAGCGAATCATTAAAGGGGAAGAAATCGGAATCAAGGATTCCTTTACCAAGAAACATAGGATTTAATCCTTTGTAAAATAGGCGCCAATTACGCTTCATGTAATGGCAGAACAAAAAGAATTGAGAGGTATGGCTTATGAAGTATGTTTGTTCAGTATGCGGTTATGTTCACGAGGGAGATCCTATTCCCGAGAAGTGTCCTGTTTGTGGTGCTCCTGCAGCTAAGTTTGTTGCTCAGGGTGCTGATATGACATGGGCTGCAGAGCATGTTGTAGGTGTTGCAAGCGATGTTCCCGAAGATATCAAAAATGATCTTCGTGCCAACTTTAACGGCGAGTGCTCAGAAGTAGGTATGTATCTTGCAATGTCCAGAGTTGCTTTTAGAGAGGGTTATCCTGAAATCGGTCTTTACTGGGAAAAGGCTGCTTTTGAAGAAGCAGAGCATGCTGCAAAATTCGCAGAGTTACTTGGTGAAGTATTAACCGATTCTACAAAGAAGAACCTTGAGATGAGAATAGAGGCAGAAAACGGCGCTACAGCCGGCAAGACAGATCTTGCTAAGCGTGCAAAAGCACTCGACCTCGATGCAATCCATGATACAGTGCATGAGATGGCTAGAGATGAGGCTAGACACGGCAAGGCATTCAAGGGTCTCTATGAGAGATATTTTAAATAAATGTCAGTCTGTAACATATGTCCAAGACAATGCAATATAGACAGAAGTATGAACAAGGGCTTTTGTAATGAAACAAATACAGTAAGAATTGCAAGAGCTGCTATGCATTACTACGAAGAACCATGTATAAGCGGCACCGCAGGAAGCGGTGCCGTGTTTTTCTGTGGCTGTAATCTGAAATGTGTCTTCTGCCAAAATGCGAAGATATCTCAAGGTTGCATCTCAACTAATGACAATTCCGATATTTCGGTGAAGGGGAAAGAAGTTGGCATAGAAAAGCTGGCACGTATCTTTTTAACACTGCAAAAAGAAGGTGCCAACAACATTAATTTGGTTACTCCTTCTCACTATGCGTTGCAGATTAAAGAAGCGTTGACCATTGCTAAAAACGACGGGCTAAGTATTCCTGTAGTATACAATACTTCTTCGTATGAGTTACCCGAGACTTTGAGACTCCTTGAAGGTCTAGTGGATGTATATCTGCCGGATCTTAAATATAGCGATGATTCCCTCGCGGTTAAATATTCCAATGCTCCTAAATATTTTGAGATTGCAAAAACAGCTATTGATGAGATGTATCGTCAGGTCGGCGAATGTGTCTTTGATGAGAATGGACTTATCAAAAAGGGCGTGATTGTTCGTCATCTCTTACTTCCCCTTGGCGTTAATAATGCTAAAGGAGTCGTGTCCTATCTTAATGAAAAATACTCTGACAAAATCTATATTTCTCTTATGAATCAATACACTCCTATTGATTCTCCTGTTCTAAAGAAGGCTGGCGAAAAGTATCCCGAGTTACTACGTAAAGTAACAAAAAGAGAGTACGAACGCCTCTTGGACTTCGTACTCTCGCTAAATATCAAAAACGCATATATTCAGGAAGGTGAAACAGCTTCTGAAAGCTTCATTCCTGATTTTGATTATACCGGCATTGATGCCGATTAAAACGCACCTGTCGATCCGAATCCGCCTTCGCCTCTTTCGGTATCTTCAAGGTTATCCACAACATCGAACTCTGCCTTAAGGTAAGGCACTATCGATATCTGTGCTATTCTCTCGCCTGCTTCTACAGTGAGTGCATCTCCAAAACCGTTATGATTATGAAGTGCAACTTTTATCTCGCCTCTGTAATCACTGTCGATTACACCAACCTTGTTGGCGGGAGCGAGACCTTTTTTACATGCCAATCCTGAACGGGCAAATACAAGTCCCACATATCCTGTAGGAATCTCCATGGCAATTCCAGTTCCTATCATTTTAGTCTCGCCGCATCCGATGGATACCGGCTCATCTATGCACGCATATAAATCAGCACCTGCTGCATAGTCAGTACCATAGGAAGGAATTGTTGCGTTCGGATTAAGCTTTTTTATTCTTAACTTCATCGTAGAAATCGGCATGTATTAATCCTCTTTGTCAAATTATAAATACTTCTTAAGTGCGTCAACCTTGTTGAGCTGCTCCCAAGGAAGGTTGAGATCATTTCTTCCGAAGTGTCCGTAAGCAGCTGTCTGCTTATAGATAGGTCTTCTAAGGTCAAGCATCTTGATGATTCCTGCAGGACGAAGATCGAAGTTCTCTCTTACGATATCAACTATCTTCTCATCTGCAAGTTTGCCTGTACCGAATGTATCTACCATGATTGATGTGGGCTTTGCTACACCGATAGCGTATGAAAGCTGAATCTCGCACTTATCTGCAAGACCTGCTGCTACGATGTTCTTAGCAACATATCTTGCTGCGTATGCTGCTGAACGGTCAACCTTGGTGCAATCCTTACCTGAGAATGCTCCGCCGCCGTGACGAGCGTATCCACCGTAAGTATCTACGATAATCTTACGTCCTGTAAGACCTGCATCACCGTGAGGTCCACCGATCACGAAACGTCCTGTAGGATTGATAAAATACTTGGTGTTCTCATCAATCATATCCTTAGGAAGTACTTCGTCAAATACATACTTCTTGATGTCTGCGTGGATCTGCTCCTGTGTAACATCATCGTCATGCTGAGTTGAAAGAACTACAGCATCAAATCTAACGGGCTTGCCGTTATCATCATATTCTACTGATACCTGGCTCTTGCCATCGGGACGAAGATACTTAAGTGTTCCGTCTTTTCTAACCTTAGTAAGCTGAAGGCAAAGCTTGTGAGCATAGTAGATGGGGTAAGGCATATAATCCTCTGTCTCATTTGTAGCGAAACCAAACATCATACCCTGGTCGCCTGCACCGATTGCTTCGATCTCAGCATCGCTCATCTCGTTGTTTCTAGCCTCCAAAGCCTTGTCAACACCCATAGCGATATCTGCTGACTGTCCGTCCATTGCTACGAATACAGCACATGTATTGCCATCAAATCCTGTCTTGGCATCATTGTATCCAATCTCGTTTACTGTCTCTCTGACAATCTTTTGATAATCAAGATGCGCTTTGGTTGTAATCTCACCTGTTACAAGTACAAATCCTGTACAAACTGCAGTCTCACAAGCAACACGGCTCATGGGATCCTCTTTCATACAAGCATCGAGAATCGCATCAGATACTGCGTCACAGACTTTGTCAGGATGGCCTTCTGTTACTGATTCGGAAGTAAAAATCTTTCTTTCCATTTTGATCTCCTTTTCTATATAACTCTCTAGATCATATGAAAAAGCCCGATCCAGAGGACCGGGCAGTTAATCTTTTACCATAGTCCTCTTATTGTTCGATTGCTCGCTCAGGTTGGCACCTTCCTTAAAGGGGTTGCCGTGGCTTCGTCGGTCCTATGTACCTCCACCACTCTGAATAAGAGATGCTTTTTCATATTTTCTTGTTCCTCTAAAAGATACTATTCTTTGCCCTCTGTGTCAATACATTTAATTGACTTTTAGGCCTGAAAATTTTATAATTTTATACACGAACTGTCACAAAAATTCATGCGTAAATTGGGGTTATCATATGAAGAGAATTAAGACGGCAGAACTCATTCCCGGATACGTTCTGGCAGAAGATGTATACAGTTTCAACGGACAGTTAATCCTGACAAAAGGACTCGTACTTACTGATAAAATTATCACCCGTCTCGAGTTCTATTCCATCACGTCTGTTCGTGTGGAAGATGAAATGTCTGCCGTACCCGAAGAGTCTGCGCCGGAAGTCGACCTCTCTTCAATAAAAGAAGAGCTTCATTCGCAGGCAATCAAGAACAGCGAAGAGTATGCTGCATTCAAGAAGTCTTTTGATGAATCCATCTCAGGATTCAAAAGCAGCATTAACGATATCGTGGAGCTTAATGCCCCTATCAATACCGATACTCTTTTGGACAGTACAAAAGATCTTATTTCGCGTGGAAAGAATTCATCTTTCAGTACCATGGATATGCTCCATAATATGCGTCAGTATGATGACTTAACTTTTGCGCATTCGATGAACGTTGCACTTATATGTAACGTGTTCGCAGGATGGCTCAAGATGTCCCAGGACGAGACGGATATGGCTACTCTATGCGGACTATTACACGATCTTGGTAAATTAAAAATTCCCGACACAATAATTAAAAAGCCTGACAAACTCTCCGATGATGAGTATCAGCTTGTTAAGACCCATCCCATCGAAGGTTATCAGCTTTTACGTGCGCAAAATGTTGATCCTCATATCGCAAACTCTGCTTTAATGCATCATGAGAAATGCGATGGTTCGGGTTATCCTCTTAAGCTTACGGGAGATAAGATTGATAAGTTCGCTAAGATAGTTGCCATAGCTGATGTATACGATGCTATGACCAGCGCCAGAATATACAGAGGACCCATGTGTCCTTTTAGAGTAATAGAACTTTTTGAAAATGAAGGTTTGCAAAAGTATGACGCGCATTTCATTCTCACCTTCCTTGAGAACGTATGCAATACATACCTTCATTACAATGTCCAGTTAAGTGACGGACGAATCGGAAAGGTAATATTCATCAATAAGAATATACTCTCAAGACCTCTTATCCAGTGCGATAACGAGATTATTGATCTTGCAGATAAAAAAGACCTGCATATAGAGCAGATCCTGTAGTTAATATAATCATCGTTGAAGATTTTTTATAGGCTTGAAATTCGCTTGTCGGTCTAGAGCTGACAGAACCAGAATGAATCATCTTCTCCGGCATTGGGTGATATGATTTCATTTCTTTCATGAGCTGCAAGCACTGTGCTTCCGGCTTCTACCGAATGTGTAAGCCATACATTACCACCGATAACACAGTTATCGCCTATCTTAGTCTTGCCACCCAATATCGTAGCTCCGGCGTAGATTACAACGTTGTTGCCGATATCCGGGTGTCTTTTTATGCCCTTAACCAGGGTTCCGTCAGGATTGGTTGCAAAACTCTTCGCACCAAGCGTAACTCCCTGATACAACTTAACTCTCTCGCCGATAGTGGTAGTCTCACCGATTACAACACCCGTTCCATGGTCGATAAAAAAGTACGGTCCGACTGTTGCACCGGGATGGATGTCTATTCCGGTGTTTTTATGTGCATATTCCGTCATCATTCTTGATAAGATAGGGACTTTTTCAACATAGAATACATGTGCGATTCTGAATATACTGAGCGCTTCGAATGCAGGATATGCAAGCATAACTTCTTTTGTTGACTTAGCTGCAGGGTCGCCCTCGTATGCGGCCTGTACATCAGTATCAATCAAGCTCTTGATGTTAGGAAACTCAGCAAAGATTTTCTTAGCCTTAGCTTCGAAATCTATCTCTTCGTCATACACTTCTTTGAGCATGTTGATAAGCATGGAGTGCGCATCCACCTCAAGTGCATCCATGGACTTGTATCCCATATCTCCGAATACATCAGGATACATCATGCTTCTTATGTAGTTAATTAATTCAGCAACTTGTTGCTTAAAATTGTCGTAACCGTTATTCATCACGTTGTCCGTCCCTGTACTTATTATCTAATACATATAATAAATTATCTTTCTCTTAAAGTAGTTATCTTTTTCTGCCTAATCCCATTTAGGAACGTATGAAGGCATCACATCGAGTTTGAATAAATTGAGCTTATTCTTTCTGTCGATTAATGCTTTTGTCTCTTCGTTATCTATCTCGCCCGTTCTTATCTATCTATCAAGTTCAGCATATGTAAAGCCGAGGTTATCCTCATCCGTCTTACCGCAAAGTCCGTCGCTCGGTGCTTTTTCTATAAGCTCAATGGGAAGTCCGAGAATCTTACCAATTGCCTTAACTTCTTGAACCGTAAAATGAGAACAAGGAGAAAAATCTCCAACCGAATCGCCGTAACGAGTTGAGTATCCAACCCAATCCTCGGACAAGTTACATGTATTAGCCACACGTCCGTTAACACTCTGAGATATTGCATACACCGTGCTCATTCTGATACGAGGAGCAAGATTAATGCGTGACTGCGCCGTCATCTCAAGGTCCGAAGGAAATGCATTGATAATTCCTTCCATCGCATCATGAATATTTACAACATAATACTTAATACCAAGATGATTAACAAGCTTGTAAGCCATATCGATATCCGCCTGTTCACCGTTAGGCATAAGCACTCCGATAACTCTGTCTTTTCCAAGAGCCTCTACGCAAAGTGCTGCAACTACAGATGAATCCTTGCCGCCGGATATACCAAGCACTGCATTGCAGCCCTTGCCGTTATTCTCAAAGAATTCTCTAATCCACTCTATGCATCCGTTCATAGCACGGGTGAGTTTTTCAGTATTTAATGTGTCTGCGATTCGTTCCATTGTTTTTCCTAAACCTTGATTTATATATTCTATTCTTGAATTACTTCCTCAATTATTCTGCCGGCGCCTTTGCCATCAACCACTTTTTTCATACAATCTGAGATTCTATTTCTCTCATCAGTATCTTCGGACAATCTCTTTATTTCTTCTATTATGTCTTTCGCTAATCCTGTATTACCGCTTTTTCTAATATCTCCACAATTCTTTATAATACCCTTGTCATCAAATACTTTTGCTGCAGGAATCTGATTATCTACAAGAACATAAGTTACGCAAGGAGTTTGCGTAGCACACAATTCATATAACGTTGATCCGGCTGCAGAAATTGCAACATCGCAAGAAAGCATTAATTCGTCCATCCTTTTGACGTTTTCATGTATCAAAATATTCTCTGCTTTCTCCGCCATTTCTTCTATTTGGGATTTATCCAGATTCATCATTCCCAAAACAATGTGAAAAATAAAACTCTTTTCCTTAATTGCTTCGTTAATGAGATCTATTGTAAAGTGTTCTGAATCTGCTCCGCCGGTAGATACAAATATGTTTTTAACTGAAGATTTGTTTTCTCGATACGCAATATTTTGAAACTCTTTTCTTAGTGGGGCATACTGCGTACCCAATAAAAACAATGGCTTTGCTTTGCCGGAATATAATTTTTCGTAGAGATCAACTCTGCTAAAAATATTATAGTTAATCAAATAATCACATTCGAATGCAATCTCACAACGGTCATCTATATATACTAATACACAATTTATTTTCTTGCATTTTTCATGCAATCCAGAGAAAAACTCTTCTGAAACATAATACGAATCAACAAATACCGCTGATGGGTTATATTCATCTAAAATCGGATCCAATTCTTGAGATTTTAAGTCGTAACAATTTGATTGTATTCTAATAATTTGATGACCATTTGACGTAATCAAATCTTGCAGTCCGTCAGTTGAAACAACAAATAAACACTTTTGTCCTAATTCTTTTGCACTATTGGCAATTGATAGGCATCTCATAATATGTCCCATGCCTATTTTTGAATTGCCATCCGCTCTAAATACAATCATGAGTGTCTTCTCTTAATTAAAATCTATTAAATCCCAACTAAGAGGTGTTCCGAGTGAAACATCTCTTTTTATTTTCTTACCTAACAAATCATCATAATATTTTGTGTGTAAGCCATTAGCCGGCCTAACAGACCTCATATTATTCTCATCCAATACGTCGCCCGCTTTCATATCTTTAGCTATAAAAAGCGATCTGGCGTGTTCACGCTCAGCCTTTTGCTTAGCAGTAAGATCATAAGTTACTGTACCTAAAGACTTTTCAACTATGCGAATGCTGTCAACCATTCTTTTGAACTCAGCTGGCTCCATAGAAAAGGCAGAATCCACTCCACCATCCGCTCTGCTAAGAGTTAGGTGTTTCTCAACCACTTTTGCCCCCAAAGCAACGCTTGCAACTGCAACAGTATCTCCCATAGTGTGATCCGAAAGGCCTACCGTGCAATTGAATGTATCTGCTAAATTGACCATTGTTCTAAGATTGATGTCTTCATATGGTGTAGGATATGCCGAACAACATTTAAGTAAAATAATGTCATTATTTCCTGCTTCTCTGCAAGTATTAACAGCAAGTTCAATATCAGAAAGTGTAGCTATACCTGTAGATATAATTACAGGCTTACCAATTTTAGCCACTTTGCGTATCAAAGGAATATCAGTTATTTCAAAAGATGCAATTTTATACGCAGGAACATTCATCTTTTCCAGAAAATCAACACTGGTAAAATCAAAAGGAGAGGAAAAAAAATCCAATCCTATTTCATCTGCAATCTTCTGAAGTTTAGGCTGCCATTCCCACGGAGTATAGGCTTTTTCATATAGTTTGTGCAGCGTAGTTCCATCCCAAAGAGTGCCTTGAGTTATCTGAAAACAAGGGTCATCGCAGTCAAGAGTAATGGTATCTGCCGTATAAGTCTGAACTTTTATTGCATCAGCTCCGCTTTCCTTAGCAGCGTACATAATCTCCTTGGCGCGTTCAAAATCCATATTGTGATTGCCTGACATTTCAGCTATCACATATGTTCCGGATTCTTTTGATATGGAATGATTACCAATTTTTATACAATCATTCATTCTTTTCTTCCTCCAACAACTCAATAAGGCCTGAGTCACGATTAAGCATAAATGCTACTCTTCTTTCTTCAAAAGCAACAGCAGATTTCGGTTTATCTGTAAGAATGTATTTTCTTCCCTTTAGTATCTCTATCGTCTTTTCTAAGTCTCTTACCGTATAACAAATATGATACGGAGTAGCAACATTCTTCATCATACTTAATGTATTCGATACGGGGCTATTATCTGCCGATGATGATACTAGTTCCAATACCTCACTCGATTCACTTCTTCTCAAGAAAGCTAAATTAACTCCTCTTGAAGAATCATCAATTATATTGCCATCCCATATCCAGCCCAATCCTTCAAATGCCTTTATGGATTGTTCAATATCTGCTACCGCAACCCCCAAGTGATGAGGTTTCATACCTCCGATTTTATCTTGAAAAATATCAAATTTTATTTTTTCGTATTTTTTTGTCTTTCTAATTTCAAACCACTTATCTCTATCAATAGATAAATGAACTATATCGTAAAAAACTCCCTCTTTCTCTACTTCTTTAGGAACCTCTTTAACGATTGTATTACCGCAAGCTAAGTGAAGTTTCCATACACCTTCATTTAACTTGAATACCTCGTTATGAACCTCATTAAATCCCAGAACGTCAAAGCAATAATCATACAAGCTCATTTCCAATGAAATTGCCAGCTTAAGAGATCTTAGATTCTCCTCACCTATGTAATAGCCCCAAGAAGTATTGCCATGCTCCCAGTCTATGTCAATAAGATTGATAACACCTGCCGGCTCATTATCAACCTCTATAACCCAATTTCTAACATTATTATTCTTCTCAATAGAAGCAAACCACTTTTTTTGACCTTCTAATGTTAACTTGGGGTTAGTATTCATAAATCTAGTCACTGACTCAGACATTCTCCAGTTCATAATCATTTCCAAATCTGATTCAGTGACTTTTCTAAGAGTTATTGACATTTTATAATCCTGCTTTTTCAAGTAATTCAGCTACTGATGTCATTTCTACCGCTTCATCTAACGGAATAGAAATGTTAAGTTCAGATTCTAGCGCCCCAATTATAAGGACATGAGCCAAAGAGTCCCATCCCTTAACATCTTCTATCATAGTATTCTCATTAATTGTTCCTGCTTCCAATTCAAGAGTATTCTCTATAAGAGCGAATATCTTTTCTTTCATTTTTATTCCTCCGATTCCTTCTTCTCTACATATATCTTTCTAGGTGCTAAGGACTTTAAATCAATGGAGTATTCCGTAGCCCCCTCCTCGCAATTTTTTGTGATATTATAACCAAGCGAAGAGTATAAGTCCTTAACCGGCATATTCTTTTCAGTGGGCTTATATAACCCAATTAGTTCATTGTATCCTCTCTCTTTGGCTGCAATTTCAAAATCTTCAACTATTGCATCCTCAATCTTTCTTCCCATTACACGGCAACTCATAGTGAATTCAGAAATAATAGCTTTTTGACCATATTCTATAATTGCAGCTGCGACTATGCCGTTATCACCAAATCTATCCACAACTCGATATAAAAAGACTTCACAATTATCGTCTGATAATATATCTGATGCTTCTTTTTCTGTAATACGTCTGGTTGTCAAATTAAACTGATTAGTTTTATTAACCAACTGAATAAAACGATCCACATTCTTTTGAGGATCAACTCTATACAACTTCATCTCCAAACTATTTAAATAACTTTCAAAATTCAGAGAAGAATCCATTAGTTTTTTTCGTTCACTGTTAGCCTGATATTGAGCCGTCTTAGCCTTATCTTCATCTGTAACCACAGCCTTTTCAAAGTAATCAAAATACAAATCCGACATAAA
>JAEEQX010000145.1 GCA_016285575.1 Lachnospiraceae bacterium | reverse complement strand
AGGAAGATTCCCTGTGGATGTGTGGATACAAAGGATCATGGACAGGTATTACGGCGGATCGTTCGATACCTCCCCCTACCCTGATACTGCAGGCATCATGCAGCAGTTCATGTTCTTCTACGAGAGACGAAGGAACGATATGTAACTTCTCAAAACAAAAACCCTGCGATCTGATGATCACAGGGTTCTTTATTGGTGCGGCCGACGAGACTTGAATTTGTTATTTATCTATTCCACAACACAGATACACGCAAGTTATAAGGCTTTCTCCGATTATTTGTTGCGGTATTTTTCCATTTAATCGAAAAATAGTCACTTTTTTCTTAAGAGCGCTCGTCGCTATTTTTATCAGTTTTTCTCACTGCCGTATCATTGTTGAACTGTCTTTGATTTTGCTTCGGTGTCATAAGGCAATTTTGTTGACCGATAAAGTATTGGTAATTTTGGCAGAATACTTCCTGACATGCATTCATTGTTTCGAGGAGCTGCTGTCTGTTGCCTTTGCGCCATTCAGTAAGGCCTGATATATAAAATGGTCTATATAGCTCATAAACAATAAAAGGCATAATTGAATTGCGTATGCATTCACGGAACATAATTGCTCTACCGGTACGGCCATTACCATCCTGGAAAGGATGGATCTTCTCAAAAGCACAATGAAAACCAAGAATATCTTCAAAAGATACCTTTTCAAGTTTATTGTATTCGGATAATAGTGTATCAATTGCATTAGGAACATCATTTACTTTTGTTGTTGATATCGGGTTAATGACACCAATCTGATTCTGATGTTTTTTATACTGTCCGGCATCGTTATCAATACCATTGCGCAATATATAATGTAAGTTCTTGATAAGCTCGTCATCTAACGGTTGGTTAATCGAGTCCAAAAGATAATCAAACATTCTGAAATGATTAGCCGCTTCAAGAACATCGTTAACTTTCGCTTTGCCGGATATCTCACCTTTATCATAGATAAGTTCTGTTTGTTCGGGGGTTAATGTCGATCCTTCAATATGATTAGAACAGTAAGCAAATTGTACTTGGATGAAATGATAAAAACCGTTCTTTACGTTGTTTTTCTTATCTTGCGTTAAAAGCTGAACGATATTTGAATCATATCCATAGTCAATAATCATAAATAACAGCTCGCTCCGTAAAGAGAATATAATCAATTAATTCTAACACTCTTGTTTACAAATACAAAACGTCAGTATTCGGCGATTCCTTGCAGTGATTTAGCCTTATATTTCTTTAATAAATCTTTCATAGGTGCATAGGATATCGCCGGAAGTTATAAGCACCTTTTTAGCATAATCGCTTTGGTTCTTCCCGGAAAGACATTCAGATAGATAGGTCTTATTTATTTCTATCCCTCTTTCTTTTACTTCCGCTAATAGCCAATTGAGTGTTAATCGATTTTTTGTAAGCCTTAGCTTTATAGAAAAACCTTCACTTGTGCGATCCATATCATTTCTCCTTATATAATGTTTATTTATTGTTTTAACTAAGCAGCGCGTAATACCCTCTTGCGGCTTCTCCCCTTTGAATTGCCTTGTTCTCTGCATCTGCCGGGATTTCAAAGTTTTTGCACCAGTAAGCCGCCGCCTGATATGCTCCGTATGTGTCATCGGTAACATTAAGCATATAATCATAAACACTTGGATATTTGTTGGTAAGTTCATAATTCAGATATGCTAATTGACCTTCTAATGAAGTATAGAAATATCCGTTCTGCTCACAGTAGTTCTTTAGTGCTTTAAAACGACTTGCATGCCATTGACAGATGCCATACGAAGTACCATTGTCTCCTAGACAATTGGGATTAAACCCACTTTCATACTCGATATTAGCTATGATTCCGCATGCTGCTGCGCCGTTAAAACCCATTTGAGTTGTCAAATAAGTATAGATATACTGAACATTTTCATTGCTTGTCTGAATATAAATAGGAGCGCCCAATAGATCAGACCAGTTGGATATATTTTCGTCAGACAGCAGCTCTTCTACCATTTCTATCTGTTCATCGGTAAAACCCAATTCTTCTACAACATCATCGATATCATTCTTTTCGATCTCGATAGTCAGAATAGCGATTTTTTCGTCTTCTTCTGATTCATCGTCATCGTCTTCCGAGTCGTCTTCTTCGACATAAGTATCTTCTCCGGTAGTTTTATCCTCGATTTTGTCATCATCATCAGCATCGACATAATCGATGTCATAATCGATTTCGTTTA
>JAEEQX010000059.1 GCA_016285575.1 Lachnospiraceae bacterium | reverse complement strand
GAGTAGCATTACCTGAATATTCATCGAAGTAATATTCAATGGTAGTAAGGTTGCTTTCATCAAAACCGAAGCGTTCTGAAAGAAGCTTTTTCATTGCAGCTTTGCCTTCTTCCACATATTCTTCAGCTTCATTTTTTGTATAGTGCTTGTAATCGTTTGTTTCAAGATATCCGTTTTGGTTAATAAACGTGGGTGTGAAATCATTGGCTTGTAAACGGATGGTGTACTGTGTGCCATATCCGATTCCGAGCTGGAAGATGTCGATATCATAGATAGCCGGAACAACTTCATCTTCATACTGCTCTTCTTCGAAGTAATCGATAAGTACAATCCATGAATCATCGATGTCTTCTTTAAAGAATTCTTTAATTATCTTTTTAGCTTCATCGACAGCTTCACTTTCTCTGCTGCCTGCAACTACGGGAGTTGACTCAAGTGCCATTCCGACACCGGGTGCGATTCCTTCAGCGATAAGAGCCTGATTATTGACATATCTCTTCTTAGCATTGTGATCAATATACTGAAGAATCTGCTCATCAGTCATCTCATCTTCAGGGAAGTAGAGGAGATTATCTTTTTCTACATATGCCAATTCGTTAGCACTTCTTTCACTTTTGGTCTCATAGTGAGGTAATACATTTTCAGGATATACATTGTTGTCGTAGTATTCTCTCTCAAGTCTTATGATATTACGAATTTCAGAATCTCTAAGTGCTCTTGATTCACCTTCGTTAACGGATACAAAAGTATCATTATCCACTTCGTACTGATAATCTGCATATTCCTCATTGCTCATGTTTTCAAGTCTGGCTTTAACTCCGAGTACAGCAGCGCTTGCACCGATTCCGGTAAAAACAAATACGCCTATAACTATTAAAGCTGATAATAATCCGGAATATCTGAAAGCAAAATCTGCAGTGCTTCTGCCCTTGATACAGTTTCGATATAATGCAGTTTTCATATCTTCACTGATTTCGATATTGGAAATCAGATCTTTATTAATTCTATTTTTCATAAGCCGGTTCTCCTTTGTATTGCATGCTCAGTTTTTCTCTGGCACGCTGAAGTCTCTTTTTTACCGCTGCGGGTGACATCTTAAGGATTGAAGCAATCTCGTTAACCGAGTAACCTTCGATGTAGTGCAGGATAACGACCGATTTCAACTTGTAATCAAGGTCCCATACCAGTGATAAAAGTTCTCGCTCGCTCCCTCTTAACCCGTCGGTAATGATTAGTGTTTCTTCCATTTCTTCCAAAGGAAGGGCTGCATGTCTTTTGTGAAATCTCAAGAATTCTTTACATTTATTTTGGGATACCTTAATGAGCCAGGCCTTTTTATGCTCTTCGCTCTCAAATCCCCTGTTTTTCGTATAATATGTCAGAAAAGTCTCTTGCAGGACATCCCTTGTATCATGTTCATTTTTTAGAATCAGAAAACAGATTTTGTACAGCATATCACTGTATCTGTCTATCACCGATTCCAGATCTTCGTTTTTGTTCATTTATCTGCTCCTTTTTGTTGTTACAAAAAGTATTCGCGAATTACCTTTTCACTAATAATATGTTTGAGCACATAAAAAGGTGACATTAAATATAAATATTATTTTTCCGAGATAAAATCCAACGGATTCAATCTATCGGAATTGAGAATTTCAATTAATCGATAAGCAGGTCCTGTTGGATGAGTTCTTCCAAGTTCCCACGCCTCTACAGTCTTTTGAGAGACACCAAGATAACTGGCAAACGTAGCTTGAGTCATTCCAGCATTATTACGTATTCTTTTTATTTCTTTATTTGAATACTTTTTTATGGGATTAATAATATAAGTTTTTACTCTAGCTTTCCCATTCCCTTTTTCGTATTCAATTGCTTCCTGCAATCCTTCTTGAAGGTCTTCAAATAAACTACTCATTTTTATTTACCTCCAGTTTTTCTTAACCTCTTCCTTTAAAGACTTAACCAATTTCTTTAACACTTCTTTTTCTTCTGCTGACAAATTTTCTTTTTCATTCTTTTTAAATGCAGTAATCAGATATATTACTTCATACTCTGCAAAATCAGTGTAACAGACACGAATACTCCCGCTTTTTCCACATTTTTCCAAAGGGAATCGAACCTTCCTAATCCCGCCTGTTCCTTCCATTACCGGACCGGATTTGGGATTTTTTAAAAGCATAATTTGTAATGCCGATAATTCCTCATCATCCAATCCAATTTCGTTCCATCTTTTTGAAAATAAAGGAACTTCAATAAAAGTTCTAGTCATAAATACTTCCTTTCTTCATAGTATACCCTACAATGTAGGGTGTCAATATTGTGTTACATTCTTATGGGAAAAACCAATCCAAATGGATTGAACTGAAGAGAATCTTCAAGTGGATTTAATATAGCATTAGAAGATACCTGTGTCAATCTTGATTAGATATAAAGCCTTGACTGTATTCTAATTGATTGGTAGAATACACATAATAAGTTTTGAAGAAAGCGAGGTTAAGTACATGCGTGTGGAAAAAATGAATATTGTAAGTAAATATTGTATGATGACCTCGGTTGATCGTATCTAATTTTCTTGATTAGATTTATAGTGTATTTTAACCGTGGCGTTTTCTGTCGCGGTTTTTATTTGTTCAAATTAGACATATTCTGTCGAAGGTCTCCATACAATAAGTTTTTATAGATTAATATTTTAAGGAGATTAAAGCATTGAATAACATAATTATAAGAAAAGAAACTAAAGAAGATTATCACAATACAGAACATATGACAATGAGGGCATTTTGGAATCTACATGGTCCGGGATGTAATGAACATTTGTTGGTACACAAACTAAGAGAAAGCGAAGATTATCTGCCGGATTTGAGTAGAGTTGCTGAGTTGGACGGACGCATAGTGGGAGCAATCTTTTATTCCAAGGCACGAGTGGTTGATGGCAATACAGAGCATGAAGTATTAACATTCGGACCTCTTGCTGTTGAACCTACTTGCTTCAATATGGGAATAGGATCCAAACTATTGAAAGAAACCCTGGCACTCGCGAAGGATGCAGATTACAAGGGAATCGTCATTTGTGGAGAACCTGATTATTATCCCAAACATGGATTTATGACATGCGATAATTATGGAATTGTTCATCCTGCATTTGGCAATTCAGAAGCTTTTATGGCATATCCATTAAATGAAGGTTTTGATAAAATACACGGTACATATTTTGAAGCACCTGTATTTGAAACATGTGAAGATGAAGTAGAAATAGAAGAGTTTACAAAAGACTTCCCATATTACAAACCTCTTAAGTTGTCTTGTCAGTGGCTTCATGTTGAAAAACTCGGAAGAATATCTGAGGTTCAAAAGAACAGTTTCAAGATTCGATTCTTTGAACAGGAATTACCGGCTAAGCTTAAGGGAAGTTTTTATGAAGACGACTCTGAGAATTGGCCTGTAGTGGGCGATTATGTAACATTTCTGTATAATCCTAACGGAGAGTGCACGATTCTTTCAGTATGCGAAAGAACGAGCTTTTTACAGAGGCCTGACCAGGCTAAAACCGGTGTAATGCAGCATATGGTTGCAAATGTTGATTATACTTTTATAGTTACATCATTAAATGATGACTACTCGTATAACAGAATTGCAAGATATGTTAGCGTAGCTCTTCAGGGCGATTCGGTTCCTGTTGTGGTACTTACAAAATCAGATCTTTGCAGTAATGTCGGAAGATATATAAGAGAAGTTGAATCAATCTCTGAGAAAATAAGTGTGCATGCAGTTTCTGCTTTGCTAGATATCGGACTCGATGAGTTAGATGAATATTTTACACCCGGAAAAACTATATGTCTTATGGGTTCTTCGGGAGCAGGTAAATCGACACTGATTAACTCCATCGTTGGTAAGGAAGTAATGAAAACTTCCGAGATAAGAGAAGACGATTCAAAGGGAAGACATACGACAACACACAGGCAGTTGATTGAAGCCAAGAAAGGTGTATTCATTATTGATACTCCGGGTATGCGTGAGATTGGTATGGCCAACACAGAAGATGGTATTGATAATACTTTTTCGGACATCGTTGAACTTGAGAGTAGATGTAAGTTTAGCAACTGTCGTCATGATACTGAACCCGGTTGTGCAATTAAGGCAGCAATTGAGAGCGGAGAACTATCTCGTGAAAGATACGAACTCTATATTAATCTTGGAGCTGAAAACACGCGTAATTATGCACTGAAAAAAGATATTGCCAAATGGGCAAAAGTGATGAAGAAATTCAAAGATAAGAATAATCAGTGGGATTAACATTAGTTATTGAAAAAGCGACTTCCAAACTTCTACGGAAGTCGCTTTTATAGTTAGCGTTGTTTTTCTTATTATCGTGAAATATTTCTGTTTTCAACAATTCTCATATTCATAACCGGCTTGCCAAAAATCTCGGCAATCTCATTAACTACCTTTTCGGCATATTCAACATGGGGCTTTTTAGAAAAATTGAAGAAACTTGTTTCAATTTTCTTAAGTAAGAAAGTCTCTTCTGTCATATATTTATTATCTAACACAATTACCACGGAGTTTTTGTCTGTATAAACCCAACTTCCGGATTTTGTGTGAGTCTCTGAATCTTCGGTCTCATAATAGTGATGTATCATTTCGTAACATACACCTGTTACCTCACTATACGGATGAACCAATCCACTGGGAAAACCGTTCTGCGTACTGGTAAAATCATCATTCCATACTTTGGCTATTCTAAAGAGAGAATTGTTCTCATCCAATTCCAAGCATCCGTCGTATAAAACCTTTGTCGGAGTAAAATTGGGATACATCTCCTGATTCTTTTTGTAGTTTTCAAAACGTTCCTTAAGATTATCGACAGTGACTTTCAAAAGCGCAACATCCATGTGTACAAAATGTGCTCTCTTTTTTACATACAAACTGTTCTCTGCTCTCTGAGGAATCAATCCCTCATGAGAAGCCATACAATCGCTGCAGACTGCTCCATCCTTAAGCTTATAGATACCAACATCGTCTTCTTCAGTTTTATTGCAGATTGCGCAATGGTCCCAATCAATATTAGGATCTACTTTCATCAAATCATTTAAATCCGCATCACCGATTATTTCTTTCTTCTGCTTTAATGCCTTATTGGCCATCACTAAATCGTAGATGTTTCCGATGCATCCAACACCTGCGCCAAAAATCAGATTGGGGATCAGCATAATTAAGCTGCGCTTTTTTGTTTTTTGCATATAGTTGAGTACATCCTCCGGTTCCCAACCGCATGCCTCTACGCTTTTGTAATATTGATATTCATGATAGCAAAAAACGATATTAAATATAAAAACTGCGAGTACTAAAAAACCATACACGACCATCATGGTACTCAAAGATATTAATCCTTGGATGCCAAGAACAATCCACCAAAGGATATAACTGGTCTTCATTGCCTTGACTTGCTTTTGTACAAATTCGTACCTAGCTTTCTCGTCCATTAAATTCTTCCTGCCTATTCTTGTACTTTATTTACAACCATTCTGTAGTAACTGTTTAGAGCATCATCTTCTTCAATCTTCTCTTTATAAGTATCGTTCGGATTTAGTACCAACACCTCCAAAGACTTATACTTTTCTTTTATCTCTATATTCTCTTTGACAAGCTTGGATCTAAGCGCAACATAGTGCGTAGATTCCATATCAATCTCGACTTTTTCCGACACATTATACTTAGCACAAAACTCTCTGTATTTTGTAAGTCCCAGGCTTGCAAATTCATTAAGAATCCGCGCACTCAAGGAGTCTATATCGGATAAGTATTTTGCGATTTTAGCTTCATAACTTCTCTTAAGCGATGTGCTATAAATTGTATTCTCTTTTAATTGTTGGTCAATCTTATCGAGTGCAGCAACGATATCCTGTCTTTGCGTATAGAAATTGTTAGTGGGTAGATTACTCTCAAACTCATCTGCAGCTGAATTCATCTCATCATAGAATTCATTCTGAAGTTTAAGATTGCCCAGGCACTTATCCTTAATGGAAACGTAATGTGCTTTCAAATTAGGATCCGCAAGAGAAAGAGCCTTGTTATAATCTTCGAATAGAGTCAGGTCTTTCTTGGTAAACTTAATATTATCTGCATTATGATGAATCTTTACTGCCATCCTAAGCCAATATGCTTCAGGCATATTAGGATATAATTCAATCAAATCACTGACCGTCGAAAGTGCCGCAGGAAAATTTCCTACATTGGCTTTTTTTATAGCACTTTCGTACATACTCTCTGCTTCACCACGTCCTACTCTTCTGCTTCCAACCTTACCATTCTTTTCAGCCTTAACAATAACTGTGAGATATCTCTCTATGTTTTTAGCAAGATTTTCCATAGCATTTTGATCAGACAAAAGTTGGGCCTGTTTTAGACTAAAAGCTCTGGGCAATTCTTCGGGATCATCACACGCGAAAAACATCTGCTTGTCGGAATCCGTCTCCATTAACTTAAGAAAACGACTCCACTCATTTTTTACCCATGTAGCCGTAAAATATTCTGACTTACTTCCAATTACAGCCATGGCTTTAGAACTCTTAAGCGCTGCAAAAATATATGGCTCATAGTCCACGCTTAACTTATCCTGAAGAGTAACTCTGGCGAAGAATACTTTGAAACCATCCTTAGTCAAAATGTCATATAATTGTGTGCAGTATTCAACATCTTCAGTAGTATCTTTTGTATCTTCATCCGTTTCCTTATAACAGATAAATACATCATAAGGAGCCTCGTTCTTGGCAATATCAAGATAGTCTGTTTGAATTCTGTTAATCTCAGCAGCTTCTACTTCAAGGATTGCTCTCTGCTTCTCATCGCATAGCTCCAATGCATCCTTATAAGAATGATAATTGAGAATACTCTCGTCCTTGATTCTATGAAGCGTAGGAAAATACTTACTGCTTATGGGATCCGGAACATATTCGATACCATATTCACACAGAGTACGAAGCCATAAAATATCAGCTGTGGCAACATTCTCCGCTAAGATGTTGTCATAGATCCTAATTGCATTGTCGTATTCTTTTTCCTGTCTGAGTTTGTTTGCTCGATTGAGCTGATTAATGTATTTATTCGCTGTGTCTGAAATAAAGTTGGTAGCACCACAGTATTTACACACACAAAGAGCGGAATCTACATTTAAGACTCCACCGCAACATCTACAATTTAATGCTTCAATTTCCATTTTCCCGTTTCCCCTACTCTTAAACACACATAAATAATGTCATTCAAAATGACACTAATATCCCATTTTCAGTATCAACCGTACTTCGCAGAAAAGTACTGCTTTTTAGCTATCATCATTTCCTTGGTTTCAAGACACTCTTTTATTACGTTTCCGATATTAAGAAACTCATTCACAAGTCCGGGATCAAACTGTGATCCGCTGTTGGATGCAATAAACGCCATCGTCTTTTCGTGAGATATCGGATCCTTATAAGGACGCTGAGATGTCATGGCATCATATACATCTACAATTGCCATAACACGCGCAAGGAAAGGAATCTCCTCGCCCTTGAGACCATTAGGATATCCCTTGCCATCCCATCTCTCGTGGTGGGACTTAGCTATCTGACTCGCTATACGAGCAAACTCCGGATCGGGAATTTTGTCCTCAAGATAATCAAACAAATCTCCGCCGATTACCGCATGAAGTTTCATATTGTCAAATTCTTCAGAGGATAAGGACGCAGGTTTTTGCAATACTGCATCTCTAATCGCAATCTTACCTACATCATGAAGAGGCGCACACCTGCATGCTTTTTTTACTACTGTCGGTGGCAAATATTGCTCGTATTTTTTTACAGTCTTAAGGTGACTGATAAATGCCGTGTAATAAATGGATGTATTTTTAAGATGCACTCCGGTTACACCGTCTCTTGACTCTACCAATCCGGCAAACGAAACAGTGATTAGGTCATACATCTGTTCCATCTCTTCTATCTTTTTTTCTACTCTCTCTTCGAGATTCTTTTGGTACTGAGACAACTCTATCTGAGTCTCAATACGTTTTTTCATAACCATAGGAACAAAAGGCTTGGTAATATAGTCAACAATGCCTAGCTGGAATCCCTCGACCTCTGCCTCGGGGCTCGTATCTGCAGTTAAGAAAATTACGGGAATCTCTTTGCAAGAAGGAATCGATTTTAACTTCTTCAAGACTTCCATGCCATTCATTTCAGGCATAACAACGTCAAGAAGAATTAAATCAGGCGTGATTTCTTTTAACTTTTCAAAAGCTTCCTTGCCTGATGAAGCTTCATATAATTCGTATGTATCCTCCAAAACGTCACGAGCTGTTGCGTGATTGAGAGCTACATCGTCTACCATGAGAATCTTTTTCTTTTCACCCATACCAATACCCCATTACACGAAAAAAGAAACCTTGATACTTATATGTATTTTACTAAAAAAACGCGAATTAAAAAAGAATTTTTCACATTTTTGGAATATAATACTATAAAAGTTATGTAAATTATAGCAATACGCTGTGAACAAATAGTTAAAACGGATATGGAGAAAACTATGCAGTACAGAAAAGATAAATACGGTAACGAAGTATCAGCTATCGGTTACGGATGTATGCGTTTCAGCAAAAAGGGATCCGGAATCGACTTTGAAAAGGCTGAAAAAGAGGTGCTTAGAGGTATAGAGCTTGGTATCAACTATTATGATACTGCGTATACATATCCCGGCAACGAGGAGTGTCTTGGTAAGATATTGGACAAGAACAACTGCCGAGACAAAGTTAAAATAGCGACTAAACTTCCTCAATACCTCGTAAAAAATGCCAGTCAGATTGACAAGTATTTCGACGAAGAATTAAAGCGCCTTAGAACCGATTATATTGACTATTATCTCTGCCACATGTTCACAGATATCAATAACTGGGATAAACTCAGGGATCTCGGTTTTATCGATTGGGTCGCTCGTAAAAAAGAGGAAGGAGCCATTAGACAGATTGGCTTTTCCTACCACGGAGATACTGAAGGTTTCATCAAGATTTTAAATGTATATGATTGGGATTTTTGCCAGATTCAGTATAACTATGTTGATGAACATACTCAGGCCGGAAGACGCGGACTCGAAGAAGCAGCCAAGAAGGGAATTCCAGTCGTTATAATGGAGCCTCTCAGAGGTGGAAAACTTGTATTCGCTTTGCCTGAAGAAGCTAAAAAAATAATCAAAAACAATGAACATGGTTGGACAAGTGCTGAATGGGGTCTCAGATGGTTATGGAATCAACCCGAAATCATGTGCGTATTATCCGGTATGAATTCAATCGAGATGGTTGAAGAGAATGTACGTATCGCGAGCGATACTGCACCCGGAAGCCTCACTTCTGAAGACTTTGCAGTATACGAAAAGATCAAAGAATTAATTCGTGAAAAAGAAAAAGTCGGATGTACCGGTTGCGCATACTGTATGCCCTGTCCTCACGGCGTAGATATACCCGGTACATTTACTTGCTATAACAAGATGTATTCAGAAGGAAAAAGCAGCGGTCGTTTTGAATATGCCAGAAATATCGGTATGAGAGATGTTCCGGGATTTGCGACACAATGTGTTGGTTGTGGCCTATGCGAAAAACACTGTCCTCAGCACATAGAAATCCGAGCTAAGTTAAAAGAAGCTGACAAGGCATTAAGACCTCTTCCATATAAAGTCTTAACTGCAGCAGTAAGAAAATTCACAATTCGTAAAAAGAAAGAAGAAAAAGAGAGTTGAAAAACTCTCTTTTATTCTTCTACCATTATATACATCTTAGCGGAAAAATCCTGCATGTAACGAACATTTTCGTTATATCCCGTTCCGGAATAATCCTGGCAAAGATGAACTCCTGCCGTACATAAGAAATTACCGCTTGCAGTATAGTTTTCTTTTTCCGAAGGAAGTTTAACCTTCTTTGCAATAATATCCAAAAGTAAAGAATTGGGTTTGATGTGAATAGGTGCTACGGTATTAACCAAATCGCCAAAATCTCTTATATCATATTCAAGTTCCTTATTGATAAACAAATATTTCTTTTCTTTATCAAGACCCTTGGCATGATATACGCTGTCTCTAATATTGGGCATGGCAAGTTTTTTAAATATCGCTCCAACCGCTACGTCTTTATCCTTGGACACTACTGTCCATTCCTTAATATTTCCTTCAAGAGTTGAATCGGATAATACACTCGTTGCAGAAGGCCTCATACTCATCGCAGGGCCCCTTCCGCCTCGATAAAAAGTTCCAAACTGCATCACAGAACGATACATCTTGTAAAGTGCTATTTCTTTTTTAATCTCTTCTATCTCTTCTTTAGTAAAATCGACAAGGTTACATTCATATCCAAATACACCAAAGCTAGCACAAGCGGCTCTTGTCTTCATCGGAGTGCGTCTAAGAGTCTGATGGTTAGGACTTGCTGATACATGCGCACCTATTGTACTAAGAGGATATCCGTAACTTAATCCCTCCTGTATTTCAAGACGGCATATCGGATCTGTATTATCAGAAGCCCATATCTGAGGGAAGTAACTTAGTATTCCAAGGTCAAATCTATTGCCACCCGAAGAGCATCCTTCAAATAAAATATCAGGAAATCTCTTGGTTAATTCACCCATTATCTCATAGAGACCAAGTACATATCTATGTGCTACTTCTCCCATCTTTTCGGCAGGTAGAGACGACGAGAATACATCAGAAAAGATTCTGTTCATATCCCACTTAACATACTCAATATTACCCGAACTAAACACCTTGGTCATTGATTCGATAATATAATCTCTAACCTCTTTTTGGGTTAGATCAAGTATGCGTTGATTACGTCCCTCGCTGTGAGGAGTGCGTGGATTAGCGAGGCACCAGTCAGGATGTTCTCTGTAGAGATTACTGTTAACATTAACCATCTCGGGCTCAACCCATATACCAAAAGATAGTCCTAATTTATTTATCTTTTGTGAGAGTCCCTCGAGTCCGCTTGGAAGTTTTTTCTTATTAACTTCCCAGTCGCCTAATGACTTGGTGTCGTCATCTCTTTCTCCAAACCATCCGTCATCCATAACGAATAATTCGATTCCAACTTCCGCTCCCTTTTTAGCCAACTTAACGAGCTTACTTTCATCGAATTTAAAATATGCAGCTTCCCAACTGTTTAATAAAACCGGTCTTTCCTTGTACTGCCATTTGCCTCTGACGATGTTGTCTCTAATGAATCTGTGGAAGTTATCACTAAGAGCATTGAAGCCTTTTTCCGAATAACTCATTATTGCTTCGGGCGCTTCAAGTGATTCGCCCTTATTAAGAATATATCTGAATCCTTCGTCGTTAATACCCGTCAGCACTCTAACCTTGCCATATGCATTGGCATCCGTAATCTCTGCATGATTACCACTGTATATCAGATTGAATCCGAAGCATCGACCTTCGTCCTCGGTGGTAGTGCTACGTGCAATCATAAAGAAAGGATTGGCTCTGTTGGAACTTGTTCCTGTATTACTTCTGTTAACATTCATGCCACTCGCAATATCTTTTCTGTAGCACTGCATTTCTCTTGCCCATGCTCCGCCAAAAAATATTGCTTCATAGTCGCAATCATCCATGTCGAGTTGAAGGCTCATCAGTCTCTCAACTTCAATCTTCTTTTCACCTTCATTAATGATATCCGCAAACCTGGTGATAACATCTTTTTCTTCATATACGACATAGTATAACTTCAAAACAACAGGATAACTTACATCATGAAGGGTAATAATCAATGTCTCGCATTTTCCATTAGCATCATACGAGCCAGGAAGAGATGTCCTGTTTATAGTACCGCTCACCGCCTCGTGAGAATCATATACAAAGTCTGAAGTTCTCATTCCATCTTCGTGAACAATACTTACAAAAGGAGATCTTAAATCTCCTTTTCCGGTTGATGAGATTTCAAAACAAGTATCTTCGAATGCAAGGCTGGGATTCTCGGGATTATATCCAAGAGTCGCACCGGGGCCGAATTCTCTCTTGGGTGTTATAACATCAAACTCTGATAATTCTTCTGAGAAATCAAGTCTCGAACCATAGTATAAATGTCTTAAATGACCTGTGTTAATAACATCAAAAGCATATGTGGAATTTGCAGTATTAATAACGAATATCTTATCTTTTGAGATTATCATTATTTACCCTCTTCTCTTCTTTTTTCAATC
>JAEEQX010000058.1 GCA_016285575.1 Lachnospiraceae bacterium | reverse complement strand
CCGACAGGCAGCATCGCCTTTATCACGGAAACGAGCAGTTCTTTCATCTCTCCGGACAGTATTTCCGCCACCTTTGGCAACAGGAATACGGTCAGCATTATGACAGATAATCCCACTGTAAGTTTTATCTGCATACCTACCGCAAACATGTTCATCTGCGGGGCAACCTTTGCCATTATTCCCAAAACAGAGTTCAGAACCAGCATGCATGCAAAGATCGGAAGGCTTATGCGAAATGCAAGTATGAAAAGATTTGTCATGAAAGTCACAAAGGATTTCATGAGGCCGTCCCAATAAAATGTAGTCCCAGCCACCGGAATAAGTTCAAACACATCTATAATGGCGCGCACTATGTATTGATACATTCCGCCCACCAGTAACATCAGCATGATGAGGTTGTCATACATCGTACCGGTAACCGAGTTTTCCGACTGAGTCATGGGGTTATACTCCTGCGCCATGGAAAAACCCATGTAAAGATCTATGAGATGTCCCGCAAAAGTTATAATGGCATCGCAAACATAGAGCGCAAAGCCCATGCAAAGCCCTGTCAGGACCTCTTTTCCAACCAGAACCGCATATTCCATAACTCCGCCGTAAACAAGTCCCATCTTCGGGATCTGCTCATATACGAATAACGCTATGATCGCCGACAACCCTGCTTTGGTACGGGTCGGAACACCCTGAAGTCTGAAAAACGGTGCAACCGCAAAAAATGATGCGACCCTTGCCAGTATCAGGAGAAAATATTCAAAATTAACCAGCGAATAGGTAAATTCCAGCATTCCTCACTCCGGATCATCATTGACAGCTTAAACATACAGGCTGAAATCCTGCCACAGGTTTGTCATAAAATCGGACATATTGCCCAGCATCCATGAACCGAGCAACATAAGGCATAAGAAAACGCCAATGATCTTCGGAACAAAAGTTAATGTCTGCTCCTGGATCGAAGTCACGGTCTGAAAAATACTGACCGTAAGACCTATGATAAGGGATACCAAAAGCGGCGGCAGAGCCGTCATTATAATGGTGTAATACGCTTCTCTCGATATATCCAGTATCTGTCCGTCAGTGATCATGATCCCTGTCTCCTCCGGTCTTTAAGCCTCTCCGGCCCTATGCGGTGTCTTTCGTAAAATACTTATATCTTTTCAGTAAAACGTCCTAACAAGACTGCCTATCACAAGGTTCCATCCGTCAGCCAGCACAAACAGCAGGATCTTAAAAGGCATGGATATCGTGGTAGGCGGCAGCATCATCATACCCATTGACATGAGCACGCTGGATACCACCATGTCTATAACTATAAACGGAATGTATATCATAAATCCGATAATAAACGATGTTCTAAGTTCGGACAGAATGAATGAAGGAATAAGTACTGTTGAAGGTACTGCTTCAGGATCTTCGCCGTCCCATTCAAGATTAGCTATCTCCATAAAAGTAGCTACGTCTCTCGCCTGAGTCTGTCCATACATAAATTCACGAAGAGGTACCATACCTGTATCTATCGCTTCTTTGAATGTTATCTCTCCCTGATCAAAAGGCTTTAAAGCTTCCTCATTAATCCTTGTGAATACAGGTGCCATTATGAAAAATGTTAGGAAAATAGACAGTCCGATAAGTACCTGATTAGGAGGAGCTGTCTGAGTACCGAGAGCTGTTCTCGTAAAATGAAGAACAATAATAATTCTTGTAAAGCTTGTAAGCATTACAAGCATTGCAGGAATAAAAGAAATAGCGGTCAGAATTAAGAGTATACGAAGCGACCCGTTTAATTCACCGTTACCCGCGTCAAAAGTTACATTAAATGTGGAAGGTGTATAATCGGGATTAAGTTCGTCTTCAATCTGATCCGCTGTAGTGTTAGTAATAGAATCGGATATATCGTTAATGAGATTGTCAGCCCCGGAAGCTTGTACTTTTAAGGGCATTAAATACAACAATATGCCTGCTGTAAAAAGCAGGCATAAGCTGAGACCAATATTAAATAATAAGCTTCGATTCTTCATACCTATCGCCTATTTCTTGAATTTAAAGTTTTTTGCTTTTTCAAGCATGCTCTTAAAATCTACATTCTGGAATGTAGTATCGGACTCATTAATACTAATGGAATCCTCATTAAGTTCACCGAGCATAGTGACCGCATCTTTGCCAATGCCGAGAGCAAAAATTTTATCTCCGATTTTAACAATCTGGATATACTTATTAGTGGCAATTTTATAAGTCTCGAGCACATGAATGTTACCTGACATCATCTTATTTTTCTGATATCCGGCAACAAATCTTGTAGTAAGGGCACAGATTGCAAGCACAAAAACAAATAAAACAAAAACCGTAAAGAACTGTACGAACGATCCGGCAGATGAATTATTAAGTGCTAGAATCATATTTAATTAACCGACTACTTTCTTAACCGCCTCTAATACACGATCGGGCTGGAAAGGCTTAACGATGAAGTCCTTAGCGCCTGCCTGAATAGACTCGATAACCATTGCCTGCTGACCCATAGCAGAACACATAATTACCTTAGCACCGGGATCTGCTGACTTAATCTCCTTAAGTGCCTGGATGCCATCCTTATCGGGCATTGTGATATCCATAAGTACAAGATCGGGCTTAAGCTCGTTATATTTTTCTACAGCCTTTGCGCCGTTTTCAGCTTCACCTGCTACAGTGTAGCCGTTCTTGGATAAAATGTCCTTGATCATCATTCTCATGAATGCGGCATCATCAACAACTAGAATGTTCTTTCCCATAATCAATCTCTCCTGTCTAGTTAATTATTTCGGTTACTCTAATACCGAAGCTTTCTTCAATAACAACAACTTCTCCCTTGGCAACAAACTTACCGTTTACAAGCACATCAATAGGCTCACCGGCAATCTTGTCAAGTTCAATAATGGTTCCCGGAGCAAAATCAAGAATATCAGCAATTGACTTCTTGGTACGTCCGAGTTCAACGGTAACTTCCAGAGGCACATCCATGATAAGATTGATGTTCTCAGGTGAGTTAGCCATAACCGAAGGTTGTGAAAATGACTGGAACTGTGCGGGAGACACGTTCACATTGCCATATCCCTGCGGAGGCATTCCGTAGCCCTGTGGAGGCATTCCATATCCTTGAGGTGGCATACCGTAACCCTGAGGTGGCATACCATAGCCTTGAGGCGGCATACCATAATTAGCGTCAGGCATAGGAGCCGGCTGAGGTGCGGGTGCGGGAGGAGGTGTCTGTGGCTGTTCTTCTACCTTAGGTGCTTCAGGTGCAGGTGCACTATCTGCCGCTCCATCGCCTCCCATCTGATTGTTCATGAATATCTGATATAACTCTCTTGCAAAATCAAGAGGATATAGCTGAAGAATAGATGAATCAATCAAATCGCCTATCTGCATCCTAAACGAGATACTTACAAATGTTCCAGAAAGGAAATTGTCCATATCCGTCTCGGGATTTAAATCATTGATATCGATAAGTGAAGCCTTAGGCGGCGAGATATCAATCATCTTGCCAAGCATGGAAGAAAGGCTCGTAGCAGATGAACCCATCATCTGGTTCATAGCTTCCGAAATAGCTGAAAGATGAATCTCTCCAAGGTCTCCTTCAATATTTGTACCGTCACCACCCATCATAAGATCGGTAATTATCTTAACGTCATCTTCCTTAAGGATTAAGATGTTCGAACCGTCAAGACCTACGGTATAATTGATATTTATGAATACACAAGGCTTGTCATATGCACCAAGAAGTTCTTCCCACTTAAGTATCTTAACTGTAGGAGTTGTAATATCAACTCTCTTATTAACCAGCGAATACAATGTGGTAGCCGAGGTACCCATCGATATATTGGCTACTTCCCCGATAGCGTCTTTTTCAATATCAGATAATAATTCCTGATCAGAATCTCCTGCAGGAGCAGAGCTATCAGATGAAGGATCATCGCCTGATAAATCCATACCACTTAAAAGGGCATTGATTTCATCTTGGGATAAAATACCACCATCCAAAGGTCTATTCCTCCTCTCTTAAAACAGATGTAACTTTAACCGCATACTTGTCATTGCTTGCGCCGGCAACTGCGGTAAATTTCTTGATATTTCCGACGTATACCTCAAGAGCCGATTCGACATTGGTATCGAGTCTTATGATATCGCCAACGGAAAGATTGGTAAAATCAGATACTGTAACCGAAGACTTGCCAAGTAAGCACTTAAGAGGAACATCAACTCTCTTAAGCATACCTTCGATGTAATCGTTGAATACTTCTTCTGAGAACTGAGTCATATTTGAGAACCAGAACTTAGTATTCAAGTTGTCTATAACTGATTCAATCGTGATGTAAGGAAGTGCTACGTTCATGAAACCTTCTACATCTCCGATTTTAATATTCAGTGTAACGATCGCAATCATTTCATTAGGAGCAATGATTTGTGCGAACTGGGGATTAGTCTCGATACGATCAAGTACGGGATTAATCTCAATAACATTCTTCCAAGGCTCTCTAAGAAGCTGCATACAGATAACAAGTAACTTCTCAAGGATACGAATCTCTATCTCGGAAAAATCTCTGCTTTTATCAAAAGTTTTACCCTGACCGCCGAGCATTCTGTCAACCATTGCAAAGCCTAAGTTTGATGTAAGGTTGATAATGATATCTCCAGCTAAAGGGTTAAACTTAATAATCGATAATACCGAAGGGTTACCGAGCGAATTGGAGAATTCAGAGAAAGTAACCGTCTCGGAATAAGCCACATTGACTTGCACGTTCTTTCTTAAATAAACCGGCAAGTTGGTCGATAAGAGTCTTCCATAGTGGTCAAAAATCAATTCAAGCGTACGAAGGTGTTCTTTGGAGAATTTTGCAGGTCTCTTGAAGTCATAATTCTTGACTGAAGTATCGTTGGTGTCTTTCATGACATCAACGTCAAGTTCGCCGCTGTTTAACGCTTTTAGTAGATTGTCTATTTCATTTTGCGATAAAACCTCGCTCACAAAGTCACCCTCCTTTCCTTAGAATTGAAAGTGATATTATTGGAAAACTATATCGCTGAATGATACTTCAAATATAAAATCAGAACCTGAATACTTGTCCTGAACCTGCTTTAATATCTCTTTCTTGATTTCGTCCTGTGAGACTCTCGCCTCATCGACTGTGTATTTAGAAAATACGTCGTTTACAATACTTCTGAAAAGATTTTCTTTTTCAGCGATTGTAGCTGAGTATTTCTTGTAATCTTTGTGCTTGGTATTGATTGAGAAGAATACCGATACCATACAGAAATGTCCGTCATCATCGCCGGGTGTGGGCTTTAATGCTATTGTCATCTTGTCAGGTATCGAATATGTCTGGATATCTTCGATAGGAACAGTTGTTACCGCACCGCCCTCTGAAGAGCCCGTTCCTAAGTCAATGCTGATCGCATTGGCTACATCGGTAACTACCTTAGCTGTCTTCTGATTGGTTGTTACAACCATAAACATCGTAATACCTGAGATTATGATGTTAATGAATGTAAGACCTAAAATCAAAATAGATAATAAATTCTTTTTCATAAGAATCCCCTTTTGTTCAGTTATTGAGTATAACTGCTGTAGTAATTATATATCTTAATCTCTACTCTTCTGTTAAGTGCTCTGCCTTCTGCTGTTGAGTTATCAGCTACAGGACAATACTCCCCGCGTCCCGAATGCTTGATTCTCGAAGGATCGATTGTTGTATTATCAATCAAATACTTAAATACGCTGATTGCTCTCGCGCTTGAAAGCTCATCATTGTTGGAATACTTAGCGCCGTTCATAGGGACGTTATCAGTATGGCCTTCAACTTCGATGATACCATCTGCGTATCTCTCAAGAATCTTGGCAATCTGTGCCATCATAGGCATTGATTCCTGCTTGAGCTTAGCATCACCTGAATCGAAAAGTAATGCACCATTCATAGTAAGCAATACGTATTGAGAGTTAAACTCAACACCTATCTCTTCGCCAAGGTCTGATTCCTCAAGAGCCTCTTCAATAAGCTCTGCAAGTTCTTCGCTTGCTGCAAGAGCCTGATCGTTATATTCCTTAAGAGGATCTGCATCCTCTTTCTTGTCATCTTCTGCGGACTTACCCATGGAAGTAACGTACTTATCAAGATTGCTAAGCTGGCTTACACCGTTGCTGATAAGTATACCTTCACCAATTGACTTACCGCCTGCTGTAAATATCGAGAATGTATCGGCAAATGAAGCTGCTACAAGTTCAAACTTCTGAGCATCAACGGTCGACATAGAGAAAAGCAACACGAAGAAGCAAAGAAGTAAGTTCATCAGGTCAGAGAATGTGGCCATCCATGCCGGCGATCCCTGCGGCGGATCTTCGGGTTTCTTTTTAGCCATTCTCTTCACCTCCCTCTTCGCTTGATGCTGCGCTTCTATCAGCAGGTGCTAAGAATGACTTAAGCTTCTCTTCAATTACTCTGGGGTTTTCACCGGCCTGAATTGAGAGAAGGCCCTCTATCATAATCTCCTTACACATAATCTCAGTAGCATTGTTAGCTTTGAGCTTATTGGATGTAGGAGTACAAATCCAGTTAGCAAGAAGTGAACCGTAGAATGTAGTAATCAACGCTACGGCCATGGAAGGTCCGATCTTAGCTGCATCAGACAAGTTCTGAAGCATAAGTACCAGACCGATAAGAGTACCAATCATACCCCAAGCAGGACCCATCGCACCAAGGTCTGACCAGAAGTTAATGTTCTTCTTATGTCTCTCCTCAGTTGATACAAGTTCTGTCTCAAGAATGGCGCTAACCAATTCAGGATCGGTACCATCGACTATAAGTAAAATGCCCTTTTTCATGAAAGCATCATCAAGTTCGCCTGAAACCTCTTCAAGAGCAAGTAAACCTTCCTTACGAGCAACATTGGAGAGTTCGATAATCTTGGTGATCATTCCCGGAACGTCCTGACTCGGAGACTTAAATATCAAAAGAAAGCTCTTAAGACCTCCAATGTAATCCTTGAGATTCATGGAAGCCAAAACAGCGAAGAATGCACCACCATAAGTGATAAGCAGTGATTTGAAATCAAAGAAATATTTGATACCGGCTACACCATCGTCACCAGTCATGATACCGATAAGCATCATGGCCACGCAGACGCCAAGACCGATAATCGAAGCCAAATCCACTTTTTTAGCCCTTCTTTATACACATGTTATGGGTTTTGAACATAAAAACCCTTACCCTACGATTTTACTAAATTTTTAATCTCTTGTCTACCTTCTTTTACAATTAACTTGCGCCCGGTGGACAGGATTATGACAGTATCCGGAGTTTCTTCTACAGTCTCGATATAATCCTCATTTAGAAGGATTTTTACACCGTTTAATTTCGTTACTTCGATCATGAATTATACCCTCCATATACTGTCATTAGATCATGCAGTCAAATACAGGTGCACCGCAGGCACGCTCTCGCTATGTTCTCGCCGTAGCGGATAACTAAATTCGCCTTCGTAAAACTCGGCTCATTAAGTACCGACGGCTCGAAAATACCTGCTTGCGCACACTGTATTTACCTGCATTCGATTTAGAATAAAAACAATAATTTTATAAATATATAATGGTGCCAGATACCGTATAGTACCTGGCACCGCCTTAGACACTGATGTGTCAAATTATTAAACTAATTATCTCTTAAGGTTAACTAGTTCCTCAAGAAGTGTATCGGATACTGTGATGATACGACTGTTAGCCTGGAAACCACGCTGAGTTGTAATCATCTCAGTAAACTCTGCAGAAAGGTCTACGTTGGACATTTCGAGAACGCCTGTAGAGATATATCCGCCACCTGCTGTTACATCAACACCGATGCCGTCGAATTCGCCGGAGTTAAGTGTTGCTGAATAGAGGTTGTCACCTTCCTTTTGAAGACCTGATGCGTTAGCAAAGCTTGCTACTGCAATCTGTCCAAGAAGTCTTGTCTGGCCGTTATCATATGATGCATAAATCATACCGTTGTTCTGGATTGATACGCCTGATAATTCACCAAGCTTACGTCCTGAACCAAGTCCCTTATCATCGCCGGAAACCATTGCGATTGTTGATGTTCCGTTATTGTTGAACATAGAAGCCTTGGAGAAGTCGATATCAACATCTGAGAAGTGAGATAAATCAACGTTCTCACCAACAAGGTTGGTTGTCATAGCTGCGAAGTCTAATACTGCGGAATCAGCGCCGTTGATAGACTTGAATTCACCTGTGCCTGTATCAAAGATAAGTGTGTTACCAGAGATAGTCTCGGTTGATGTAACCTGAGCCTGTCCATCAGGAGCTACCATGAATGAATACTGGATATTTGAATTGTTTGTATCAAGGCCATATGCCTCGCCCTGTGAAATCTGCTTTGTAAATGTACCTGACTCGAGCTGTGTCTCACCGTCAAATGTGAAATCCTGATCAAATGAGAATGTTACATTAGCATCGGGGTCCATTGATACTGTAAAATTTGCAAGACCTGTTTTTCCAAGTGCCTTCTGCCAATCCTGGAAAACCTGCTGCTGCTGTGCTGCTGTCATAGTGGAATCAACACCGCGAAGAGTATATGTTTTGCCATTACCATCATCATAGTAATAGTAATCACCATTAGTCTGATCTTTTACGTAGATGAACTGGAACGCTTCTTCGAGATCTGATTTGGAAAGAGTTCCTGAACCTCTAAGAGTAATTGTTTCTCCGGGATGATACTCTACAACTGTAGATGAAGGATTAGGAACTTCGTACTTAATACCGGCTACCTTCTTAGTATCATAATCACTAAATGTCTCTGAAAAGCCTGTCTTCTTGAAGTAAGCTTCAGGATCTGTAGCAGTTGCTTCGCGATATGTTACACCATCAAGTAAGCTGTAAAGTGTAGTTGTTGTAACTACCTGGTCCTGACCAAATGTAGCGATATCGTTGATAGAACCAACTTTGTACACACTCTTAAGTGACTCATTCTTAGCATTAAGAATATCTGTCATCTCAACTGTATATACACCTTCTGCTTCTGTGTTTTTAATAGCGAATTTTGCTGTGTAAGCATATCCTAAGCCATCAAAGATGGATACAGATATTGTCTTACCTGCGCTGGATGCGGCATTGGTATCATTCTTATCAAGAATACCTGAAACATATGCCTTAGAAGTAGCTTCGGGGGGATATGTCATGTTCTCAGGGCTCATGATTCTAAGAGGCTGAACTACGTCCTGCTTAATAGTACCTGTAGCTTCTTCAACGCCCCAACCCATTACATTGTAACCTGTTGATGTTGTAGCGAGGTTACCTGCAGCGTCAACGTAGAATGAACCGTCTCTTGTGAAATAATTATCTTTGCCGTTGTTGACTATAAAGAAAGAATCTCCTGTAATCTTGAGATCAAAAGGATTACCTGTTGTCTGTGAAGAACCGGGAGTTGTGATTGCTGTAGAAATAGCACCTGATACAGAACCAAGACCTATCTGCTTAGCGTTCTTACCGGCTGTACCGGTAGCTGCGTTAGGACCTGATGCTGTCTGAGTGGTCTGATACATTAACTCCGAGAAAGTTACTGACTGTGACTTATAGGCTGTTGTGTTAACATTGGCAATGTTGTTACCTATAACGTCCATCTTGGTCTGGTGAGTCTTAAGACCTGATACACCAGAGTAAAGTGCTCTCATCATAATATTTGTCCTCCATAATCATTATTTTGGACGGATGTAAGAGAACTTCTGCCTCTTACAATTAGCTTCCCGAAGGTCCGGCTAAGCGATTACCGCTCCGTCAATATTTGTAAAAATGTTTTCATCGTTGTTAGTCTGATTCATCGCAGTTACTACTGTATTATTTTCGGTATTAACTATGAATGCGAGTTCATCAACAAGTACCAACGATTCTTTGATTCCCTTTTCGCCTGCTCTTCTAGTTCCGTCTGATAGACGATTCATCTGAAGATCCGTTAATGATATGTTTCTGCTTTCAAGTCTGTTAATCGCGTGTTTTGAGAATTTCATATCACTTACACGATTGTCTTCTAACTTGTTGTTAAGGATATCTTTAAAAGATCTTGTATCACTCTGTACGGATACGTTAGTTCTTCCGGAGTCCTTATTCTTAGAAAAAAGAGCTTCCTGAAGTTGCAGGTTAGAAAGGAATTGAGAGTTATTAATGTTCATATCGGAATTCCTCCCTGAAATCATAAATCATATTAAATTGTTACCAACCAAAATATATATCGGTTGTATTCAGTCAAACATAAGCGCAAATTTTAAAGTTCTTCAGTAGGCTCATCTGCAGGAATTAATTCATCAGTATTTTCTGTGTTTTCTGTCTGGTTAGTATTTTCTGATTCATCCTGTGTAAGTGCAGCTGCCATAAGCTCGTTAGCCTTGGATACATACTGCTTAAGAGTCTCTTCAGTGTCCTTAGAAAGAAGTGATAACTGATACTCAGTTAAGTTGCCATATAAGTTATATGCTTCAACTACATCACCAACTTCATTCATTGATAAAACTTCTACTTTGGGAAGCTTTTCAAGGATTTCCTGAATCTTTTCTACTGAGTTGGAACCTGCAAGATATTCTGAGTCAATAACCTGCTTGAGGTCATCGATTGAATAAAGTGCGCCGTCAATTGAAAGATATGCTTTAGAGCCGTTGTATACAACTTTTTCTACATAACCTTGAACTGTCTTTGTCTCACCGCCATCTGTCTTGCTCTCAACGATTACTTCCTTACCAACTGTCTCGGAAGCTCTTGATAAGTTAAGGCTTGATGACATGTTCTGCATCTGCTCAAGTTCTGAGAATGTAGCATACTGTGATACATATTCTGTATTAGATGTGGGCTCTAAGGGATCCTGATACTTCATCTGAGCTACTAAAAGCTGTAAGAAAGCATCTTTATCCATCTCTCCGCCGCTGCCTTTTTCAGCAACTTTTCCGTTTTTACCGGTTTCTGCGGTTTTCTGCGCATTCTGTTGTGACTGTGTTAAAAGTTTACCATCAACAAATTGTGCTGTAAGTGCCATATCTTATCTCCTATGCTTTGTAATCAAGAGAGTTACCATTAGCTGTCATCATTTCAACAGCAATCTTCTCTTCTTCTTCGTATTCATCGATATCTTCGAGTGCGATGCCGTCTGTAAGATTGATTCTTCTTGTAGCTGTATTTCTACTAGCTGCTTCGTTTTCTTCATCCCTTGAATCCTGCTGAGTTGCCTCGTTGAATTCGTTGGTTGAAACTCTTACTTCAACTTCGTCTACTCTGATGCCTGATCTGTCAAAATCTTCTTTTAACTGAATAAGCTGACTTTCAACGGCTGCTCTGACATTTTCATTCTGAGTAATGAATTCTGCCTTCATAACGCCTTCGCTCTGAGTAATCTTCACATGAAGTGTTCCGAGTGTTTCAGGCTGAAGTCTCATTTCAATCTCCTGAATGTTTTCAGATGAAAGATTTCTGATATACTCTCCTATCTGATTGTAGATTTCCTGAGCTCTCGATGAAAATACCTGGTTTTGTTCTGTGTTAACGACTGTATCGTTATGACTAACTGTCTGGTAGTTGTTGACATTCTGTGTAAGATGATTGTCAGATTCCTGTCTTGAGTCATTCTTTTCTTCCTTCTTTGTGTCGGAAGCCATATTGACTGCTGACTTGGTGATATCATCTTTTGCTTCGACGATTGATTCTTCAGATATCTCGACTTTTACAGGATTGAGTTCTTCTCTATCATAATCATCAATTACATCGTATGAATCATTATTGATAAAGTTGAGTTCTTCAAATGTCTTGATTACTGTATCGTTGTCGATGTTAAGAACATCTTCCATACCGTTAGTAATCTCAGCTACCTTATCTTCGAGATTCTTGATAGCATCGAATACTACATCATTGGTAAGAATATCCGCTGTGTTATCAATACCGTTAAACTGCATTACGATATCTTGAACATTGGTAGTATCAAGAAGTTCTGTAACTGCAATATCATTATCTGTGAGGAACTCTGAGAGTTCTTCGGGAGTGATATTGAACACTTCGCAAAAAGCAGCAACTACATCTTTTACAGCTTCAGCTATCTCGGCATCGTCGATTTCAACTTCTGAACTCTTGCTAGTCTGAGCTTTCTCAGTATTAGCAAACTTTGTTTCAGCCTTATTCTCAGTCTTAACTGTCTTATTCTCAACTTTTTGGTCTAATGACTTGGAAGATGTTTCCTTAAGATAG
>JAEEQX010000008.1 GCA_016285575.1 Lachnospiraceae bacterium | reverse complement strand
ATCAGCTATTAAGAACAGACAGCCCATTGCTAACATGTTCGTTAAGGCTGACTTCACACTTAATGAGTTCTACAAAGAAATCATTGAAGACGAGTTAAACGTTAAGGAAGTTACATTCACAGATGATGTAAGCGAACTTACTACATATAACTTCAAGCCCCAACTCAAGACTGTCGGACCTAAGTACGGTAAGCAACTTGGCGGTATCAAAGAATACCTTGCCAATGTTGACGGTAACAAGGCTATGGCAGAACTTAAGTCCAACGGCGCAATCAAGTTTGATGTAGACGGTACAGAGATTAGCCTCGCTGAAGAAGATCTCTTAATCGAGATGACTCAGAAGGAAGGCTATGTAACAGAAGCAGATAACTACGTTACAGTAGTTCTTGATACTAACCTCACAGATGAACTTCTTGAGGAAGGAAGCGTTAACGAGATTATCTCCAAACTTCAGACCATGCGTAAGGATTCCGGATTCGAAGTTATGGACCGCATCAAGTTATACATTGATGGTAACGATAAGCTTGCTGAGATTATCAAGAAGAACGAAGCTGCAATCGCAGGAAAAGTTCTTGCTAATGAAGTTATCTACAACACCAAGAATGACCAGTCAAAAGAATGGAACATTAATGGTGAAAAAATTTCTCTCGGCGTAGAGAGAGTATAAAACGGAGGAGAATAAAATGGCAGCAACCAAGAAAACAAGTACTACTGCAAAAAAGACCTCGACAAAAACTACTGCTAAAAAGACAACAACGGCTAAGAAGGCTACAACTGCTAAGGCTGCAACAACCAAGAAAGCTGCAACAGCAAAGAAGACTACAACAGCCAAGGCTTCTACTGCTAAGAAAACAACTACAGCTAAAAAGGCTACTACAGCAAAGAAAGCAACAACAGCCAAGAAGACTACAGCAGCTAAGTCTACAACTAAGAAGACAACTTCAGCTAAGACTACAGCTAAAAAGACTTCAACTAAGGTAGCCGCAACAAAGAAGGCACCTGCTAAGAGAAAAGTTCCTTCGGCTAAGAAACCCACCATTACTTTTGACAAAGAATTATTCAAAAGAAGTGTGCTTTATAATGTAAGAACTCTGTATCGTAAGGAGATGAAAGAAGCTACTCCCGAGCAGATATTCCAGGCTGTATCATATGCTATCAAGGATCAGATAGTTGATTACTGGATGAAGACTCAGAAAGCATACGAAAAAGAAGATCCCAAGACCGTGTACTATCTCTCCATGGAGTTCTTAATGGGTAGAGCACTCGGTAACAATATGATTAACCTTATGGCATACAAGGATGCCAAGGAAGCTCTGGACGAACTCGGAGTTGACATCAATGTCATCGAAGATCAGGAGCCCGATGCGGCACTTGGTAACGGCGGTTTAGGACGTCTTGCTGCATGTTTCCTTGATTCACTTGCAACACTCGGCTACTCAGCATACGGATGCGGTATCAGATACAGATACGGTATGTTCAAGCAGGAGATTCGTGATGGCTTCCAGGTAGAAGTTCCCGATAACTGGCTTGATAACGGCAATCCTTTTGAGCTTCGTCGTGGTGAGTACACTAAGGAAGTTCGTTTCGGTGGATATGTATCCGTAAAAACAGACGAGCACGGCAGAAACAACTACTATCAGGAAGGCTATCAGGCAGTTAAGGCTGTTCCTTATGATCTTCCTATTATCGGATATGGTAACGGCATCGTTAATACACTTCGTATCTGGGATGCTGAATCAATTGACTGCTTCAGACTTGATTCTTTTGATAAGGGTGATTATCAGAAGGCTGTTGAGCAGGAGAACCTTGCAAGAAATATCGTTGAAGTATTATACCCCAACGATAACCACTATGCGGGCAAGGAATTAAGACTCAAACAGCAGTATTTCTTCATATCTGCATCAGTTCAGGAAGCTGTTGCCAAGTATATGAGAAATCATAAGAATATCAAGAAGTTATATGAGAAAGTTACATTCCAGTTAAACGATACACATCCTACAGTTGCTATCGCAGAACTTATGAGAATACTTATGGATGATTATTATCTTACATGGGATGAAGCTTGGGCAGTTACAACCAAGACATGTGCATATACCAACCATACAATCATGGCAGAAGCACTTGAAAAATGGCCCATCGAACTCTTCTCAAGATTACTTCCCAGAATCTATCAGATCGTTGAAGAAATCAACAGAAGATTCATAAAAGAAATCGAAGCAAAATATCCCGGCAACCGTGAGAAGGTAGCCAAGATGGCTATCATCTATGATGGTCAGGTTAAGATGGCTCACCTTGCAATCGTTGCAGGTTATTCAGTTAACGGTGTTGCAAGACTTCATACAGAGATCTTAAAGAATCAGGAGTTAAAAGACTTCTATGAGATGTTCCCTAAGAAGTTCAACAACAAGACCAACGGTATCACACAGAGAAGATTCCTTCTTCACGGCAACCCTCTTTTAGCAGATTGGGTTACAGAGCATATCGGTGATGATTGGATTACAGATCTTCCACAGATTGCAGGCCTTAAGGTATATGTTGATGATAAGAAGGCTCAGGCTGAGTTCATGAACATTAAGTATCAGAACAAAGTCAGACTTGCTAAATACATCAAGGAGCATAATGGTATCGATGTAGATCCCAGATCAATCTTCGATGTACAGGTTAAGAGACTTCATGAGTACAAGAGACAGCTTCTTAACATCCTTCACATCATGTATCTCTACAATGAGATTAAGGAACATCCCGATATGGAGTTCTATCCCAGAACATTCATCTTCGGTGCGAAGGCAGCAGCAGGATACAGAAATGCTAAGCTTACAATCAAGCTTATCAATTCAGTAGCAGATGTTATCAACAATGATAAGTCAATCAAGGGTAAGATTAAGGTTGTATTTATAGAGAACTACAGAGTATCCAATGCAGAGATTATCTTCGCTGCAGCAGATGTATCTGAGCAGATCTCTACAGCATCCAAGGAAGCTTCAGGTACAGGTAACATGAAGTTCATGTTAAACGGTGCTGTAACAATCGGTACTATGGATGGTGCTAACGTAGAAATCGTTGAAGAAGTAGGCGAAGAGAATGCATTCATCTTCGGTCTTTCATCAGATCAGGTTATCCGTTATGAGAACTTTGGCGGTTATGATCCCATGACTATTTTCAACAGCGATCCTGATATCAGAAAGGTACTTATGCAGCTCATCAACGGAACATATTCCGATGATACAGAGCTCTTCAGACCTCTCTACAATTCACTTCTTAATACACTCTCTACAAGCAAGGCTGATACATACTTCATCCTTAAGGATTTCAAGTCTTATGCTGAGGCTCAGAGCAAGGTAGAAGAAGCATACATGAACAAGAAGAAATGGGCTCGCATGGCTATGCTCAACGTTGCTTGTTCAGGCAAGTTCACTTCGGATAGAACCATCAAGGAATACGTTGATGATATTTGGAAACTTGACCACGTAACATTATAATTTTGACCTGATATTTGAATAATCAGAAATAACAAATGCCCTTGTGCAGACACTCGCTTAAGCGGTTATTTGCATCAAGGGCATTTTTGTAAAGAACCATAAATATGGAAAAAGAAAAGAACACCAACTTAATAGTGTTACTTTTAGCTGCGCTTGTGATAGCGGGTGCAGCTATGATTGTTATGCTCAAATTCGATATTCCGAAAAGAGCAATCAATAAGATAAAAGCACTTAATGAAAAAGAAGTGCATGTTTATGACGAGAAGATTGACATCGACGGACTTGAAGAAGAATTTACTATTTACTTCATTGCCGATTCACATATATCACTCTGCGATGACAGAGATCCGGATTTAAAAGACTACGCGAAAGACAGATATGAGTATTTCAAAAGAGATTCAAAGGGATCGGAAAAGAACTTTTCTATTTTAATGGAACAAGTCAGAAAAGATAATCCTGACTTAGTTGTTTTTGGAGGAGATATAGTTGATTCCATTTCATATGCATCAGTTGATTATGTTAGAAAAGAACTTGACAAGCTCGATAAACAGGGCATTCCTTATGCCTTCTGTATAGGCAATCATGATTTTTCATATTATCCCGAATACTATTCTGAGAAAGCTTATGAGGAATACATGCCTCGCCTTTCAGCATTCTTTGATGATTACGATACAGGATACAGAATACTTAAGTACGATGCTTTTAATATACTTATAGCAGATGATTTTAACTATAGATTCAGCGACGATATCATTGATGCCGTGGAAGAATTACAGGCAGAAAACAAAGAAACGATAGTAGTACAGCATGTACCATATGCGGTACTCTATGATGATTCGGATTTGATAGAGAGAACCAAAGCAGTGTGGGGTGAGACTGAAGATGGTCGTTCAAAAGTATTGCTTGGCAATGTGGCAGTACCTCCCAACGAAGATTCAGTTCCTCTTGTCAGTTACTGCTTTAATGATGCAAAAGTTAGATTGGTTCTTGCAGGACATGTGCATTTTTACAGCAAGGACAGATTGAATGAGAATACTCTTCAGGTAATCACCAAGCCCGCATATGAGCGTGGCGCTGTGAAACTAACTTTGTACTAAAAGATTGAAAATAGCTATTTGAGATTTTTATATAGATTAATAAAGACGAATAAAAAATGAATGATGCGACTAATACTAACAATAAAAATATTGTGATTAGAAACATTGTGAGAATATTTCTCATTCTCTTTTTTATTGCTTGTATAGTCATCGGAATAATAAATGGTGAAGCAAGAGTTGTATTAACTAAGGCAATTAATATCTGCCTTGAATGTATAGGAATAGGATAATGAAATCCAAAAGACAAACAATCCGACTTATCATTCAAGCAGTAACATTTGCACTGACTAATGGCTACATCAAAGGATGGTTAAGCGGAAAGATATACAAAGGAAAACTTAAGAGTATATGCGTGCCGGGACTTAATTGTTATTCTTGCCCCGGAGCATTGGGTTCATGCCCCGTCGGCTCTTTGCAGGCGGTGTTGGGAAGCGGCAGATATAAAGTATCATTATATGTGCTTGGCTTTATCGGATTGTTCGGTGTAATCTTCGGTAGACTTATATGCGGTTTTGCATGTCCCTTCGGATTGGTACAGGACCTCTTATATAAGATTCCTTTTCCTAAGAAATATAAAAACATATACGGTCATAAGTTTTTAAAATACATAAGATACATTATCTTATTGGTATTCGTAATAGTTCTTCCATTGACGGTATTGAATATAGCAGGTGTCGGACAACCCTGGTTTTGTGAGTACATATGTCCTTCGGGAACTTTTCTTGGAGGTATCCCTTTGGTGCTTGCCAATGAGTCACTCAGAACAACGATAGGTTGGAGATTCTGGCTTAAGATTTCGATTCTTGTAACATGCTTATTATCTTCGATTATCGTCTATAGACCTTTTTGCAAATACGTATGTCCGCTTGGTGCAATGTATGGATTACTCAATCCGATATCGTTATACAGATTAAAGATTGATGAGGATAAATGCGTTAAATGTGGTGCATGTCAAAAAGCATGCGACATGGATATAAAGGTATGGGAGAAACCCAATTCAACAGAATGTATTCGTTGCGGTAAGTGCAAGGAAGCTTGTAATGAGGGCGCAATAAAGTCTTCGTTTATTTTTCCGAAGCAGTCAAAATAAGTGAGTTTAAAAGTTTTTAAGTAAAAGAGGAGGGGTGATAATGGCAAATATTCAGCAGGCTTTTCTTTCAGAACTTTCAGATGCTTTAAGTACAGACAGAAAGCTTACCACATGTGACAGAGAAGTTCAGAATTATGTTGATATTCAAAAGGATCGTCTTAAGAAAAAGGGTCTTTTGCTTGACTATGAATTCACTCCGAGAGGACATAATCCCGAGGGAAGAGAAATGGGAAGGGAAGCAAAGGATGAACATTACTTTGCGAAAATGTGGACCAGCACCACAAAGTATACACGCCTTCTTCAGAAAAACGGCAAGAGAATAAATAAAAAGAAAATGAATGCAAATGTTTGGTCGGTTGTAATTAATTATATCAACGGCCAAAACATGGGAGACGAAATATATATCTGTCCTAACTGCGGTAATCCCGAGAAAATCAAAGCTCTTACCGAGGGCTGCCCTTTTTGCGGTACCTCTTTTAAGATGGATGAATTATATCCCAAAGTAACGGCTTACAATATTGTTGAGGATTATTCCAAAGAGAAAAAAGAAATGCTTAAATTCTATTTAATCGTTTCTGCAGTAACTTTCGGAGTTCTGCTTGTTGGTGCACCCATCTTAGCCGTCATTTTCGGAGGTTTGGGAGCTGTTGTAATGTTGGCGCTTAAGTCTGATCCCGAGGCGATCATGCAGATGATTATGCTTCCTGTAAGTGCTTTGGCATATGGAATTTTCACTGCTCCTTTTATGAGTTTATTCATCGGCGGAATGATTCTTATGGGCAAACTTTTAATTGGTGCCGCCAAATCCGCTCCGCTTTTGGCTACATTCGCATCACACAAAAAATTTGAAGAAGAACTTCAAAAATACGGCCAGGATTATATGCAGGAATATTTCATGAGTCAGACTGTTGCCAAGATGAAGTCGGCAATATACAGCGAGGATCCAAATGAACTTCCTTTCTACGAAGGTCCTGCTTTATCACCTGAAATGAAAGATATTGTTGATGTGTTTTTCAGAGGAGCGATGGACTTTAAATCGGTTGAAGTTAAGGATGATATAGCTTTCGTATCCGCGGATGTTTATACGGAAGTTTTAAGCGAATCAAACGGAAAAGCAAGAGAAAATGAGAGAGTATTCCATGTTAACATGAGAAAAAATCTTTCGAAGAAAACCGGAATTGCGTTCTCAATTTCGAAGTTCATGTGCCCTTCCTGCGGCGCAAGTTTCAATGCATACAAGCATAAAAACTGCCCTGCATGCGGCAATACATATAAAATGGAAGATGCCGACTGGGTTATCGATTCCATTAAATAAAATGATTCAAAAAAGATTGAATCTGCCATTGGTAAAATGCAGAACCATGGTGTAAGAAAAGAGAAACATAATGAAAAGAATCAAGGTTCAGATTAATAAAGGGGAGAGAGAATACGATGTATATGCGCTTTTGACTTCTTTCTTTCCGGGAGTTGAAGTCGTCACGGCAGCGGATGCGACAGGGGATTTCGAGGGTCAATTCGAAATAGCGGAAGAGGGCACGAAAGTAGCGATTTCTCTTGATTTTGAAGAATATAATTCGACGAAAGAATACACGATTATTTCTGAAGAAAAGGATGCGGCCAAGAAAGAATTCGGAAGAGACTTATATGATTTTCTTTCTGAATGCACAGGCAAAGAATTACCCTGGGGTAATCTAACAGGTATTCGTCCAACCAAACTTATAAGAACAATTCTCGAAGAAGAGTTAAGTAAGGGTGCGGGAACTTTTATCAACCTTAATTCTACTGACAGAGAACATAATGGTATGGGTAATTATGTCGGTCTTCCCGAGATCAAGAATTTGATTTCAGACAGACTCTATAATGAGCGTCGCCTTCGTGGTGAAAAACTCAACTTAGGTATAGACATTGCACTTCGTGAGATGAACATCATGTCGAGAGTGCATGGCACGGATGGATACAGCGTGTATGTCGGAATTCCTTTTTGCCCTTCAACATGCCTCTACTGTTCATTTACATCCAATCCGATATTCAAATATAAAAACAAGATCAAGGACTATCTTCTTGCATTAAAAAAAGAACTCGAATGGACAGCTGCCAACATGGGCGATAAGTTCCTTGATACTGTATATATAGGAGGCGGTACGCCTACCACTCTTAGTCCTGAAGAACTTGATGAATTATTAGGATATATTACTAGCATACTTCCTTGGGATAATGTTAAGGAATTTACCATCGAGGCAGGAAGGGCGGATAGTATCACTAGAGAAAAACTTGAGGTCATAAAAAAGTATCCCATCAATCGTATATCAGTTAACCCGCAGACAATGAGTGATGATACTCTCAAAGCCATCGGTCGTAATCACACTGTGGCTCAATTCATTGAAGCTTTTAACATGGCAAGAAGTATGGGATTTGACAACATCAATACCGATATTATTCTTGGACTTCCGGGCGAAACCATTGATGATGTTAAGCATACGATAGATGAATTGACCAAGCTTTCGCCGGACTCTCTTACAGTTCATTCTCTTGCTATAAAAAGAGCATCGAGACTTAAGAGATGGATGGATGAAAACAACTTAGAGACCACTATGGATTACGAAGCAGCTATGAGAATATCAAGCGAGGGTGCAAAAAAGATGGGTCTTAATCCGTACTATCTGTACAGACAAAAGCAGATGGCAGGTAACCTAGAGAATACAGGCTATGCATCAGAAGGCAAGGAAGGACTTTACAACATTCTCATTATGGAAGAAATACAATCCATAGTCGCCATCGGCGCAGGAAGCGTGACTAAGCGCGTATATCCTGACGGCAGAATAGAGAGATGCGATAACGTGAAGGACATAGACTTATATCTTAATCAGATAGACGAGATGATAGAGCGAAAAAAGAATCTTTTTTGCTGACATTCCTTTTTTGTCGCTGTAAAAAAGAAAAAAGATGGTATAATTGTTTAGACATAAAAATATGAATGGAGAACGACAATGAGATCTTACATCGAAGAAAGCAACTTTTTTAAAGGTATTAATCCGGAAGACATTGCAAGCAAATACGGTACACCCACATATGTATATAACGAAGAGACAATACGAAAGTGCATGCGTGAAGTAGCTAATGTTATTACCAAGTATCCTTATCGTGCCAACTACTCCATGAAGGCTAACAGCAACTTAACCATTCTAAAGATGGCACTTGAAGAAGGACTTAACGCAGACGCGATGTCAGAAGGCGAGATGAGACTTCTTATAAAAGCAGGTTTCCCTTCAGACAGAATTTTCTTCGTACCTAACAACGTAGACAAGTCAGAGTTACAGTTTGCTATTGATCATGACATCATGGTCAGCCTCGACAGTCTTGATCAGCTTGATCTTTTTGGTTCACTTAATCCCGGAGGAAAATGTTCTGTAAGAATCAATCCCGGTGTAGGTGCAGGTCATCATGAGAAGGTTGTTACAGCCGGTAAAAAGACTAAGTTCGGTGTTGCAGAAGAAGATGTAGATAAGATTTTTGAGATTGCTAAAAAGCATAACTTAAAGATTGCAGAGATTAACCAGCATGTTGGTTCACAGTATCTTGATCCCGAACCTTTCTTACAGGCAGTTGAGAACTTTCTTAGAATTGCTGATAAGTTCGATGATCTTGAGTACATTGATTTCGGTGGCGGATATGGTATCCCTTATCACAAGCTTGATGATGAAGCAAGATTCGATATGGCATCATTCACTGAGAGATTCACTGCACTTCTTGATGTATATGTTGAAAAGCATAAAGACAATATTCCTTTATTCAAGAGTGAGCCCGGTAGATACTGTGTAGCAGAAGGTGGCGTAATCCTTGGTAGAGTTCACGCAACCAAGCAGAATGCAGGCAAGAAATATGCAGGTACTGACATCGGTATGAACGTACTTGCTCGTCCTACACTCTATGATTCATATCATGATATTGAAGTACTTCATAACGGCAAGGCAGTAAGTCGTGATACTCTTGAAGAAGTAAGCGTAACAGGTAACATCTGTGAGTCTGGAGATTTACTTTGCAAGGAGAGACCTCTTGCACATATCGAGACAGGCGACCTTGTATGCGTACTCGATGCAGGTGCATATGGATACTCCATGAGTTCATCATACAACACACGTCCTCGTGCGGCAGAAGTTTTAATTACCAAGGATGGTAAGGATAAGCTTATTAGACGTCGTGAGACATATGATGACTTATTCGCACTTTTTGTTGAATAATTATTTGAGAGTTTGTTTGGATAACAAACAGGATTGTGAATTAGAGGAAAAGAAATGGATACAGAATTAAAAGAGATACTTGCTAAAGTTGACCACACACTTTTAAGTGTTGATTCAACATGGGATGAGATTAAGGTTATTTGCGACGATGCACTTACATATCAGACTGCATCGGTATGCATCCCTGCAGCATATGTTAAGAGAGCAAGTGAATATATAAAAGAAGAAGCTAGCGAGCGCAAGGTAGAGCCTGTTAAAGTATGTACAGTTATTGGATTCCCCAACGGCTATTCTACAACTGCAGTTAAGTGCTTCGAGGCAGAAGAAGCCATCATGAATGGTGCAGATGAGATAGACATGGTTATTCATGTGGGCGCACTCAAGGATAAGAAGTACGATGACGTACTTAAGGACATCAAGTCCGTTAAGACTGTATGTGGTGACAGAGTACTCAAGGTTATCATCGAGACATGTCTTTTGACAGATGAAGAAAAGATTAAGATGTGCGAGATAGTCAATGAATCAGGTGCGGATTATATCAAGACTTCCACAGGATTTTCTAAAGGTGGCGCTACTCTTCATGATGTTGAGATTTTTGCCAAGTATATTAAAGAACCTGTTAAGATCAAGGCAGCAGGTGGCATATCTTCCATAGAAGATGCTAAGGCGTTTGTGGCAGCAGGCGCTGACAGACTCGGAACCAGCCGTATAGTTAAGATAGTTAAGGGCATGGAAAAATAAATTTGCTCTTATATCCGAGACATCCTGCGAGGATGTATAAGGATTGAAACATAATGACAGATAATGAAGAAATAGTTAATTTAACAGACGATTCCGATGCAACAGAGGTTAAGGAGTCAGGTAACGGCAAAAAGGGCAGTTCTGAAAAGAGCCCGGCAGCCAAACTGGTGATGGATTTTATAGCGGGTGTTGCAGTCGGAGCAGGTGCGATACTTCCCGGATTCAGCGGAGGCGTGTTATGCGTCGTACTCGGCATGTATCCCATGGTAATGGAATTGTTTTCGCATCCGTTCAAGGCCTTAAAGCGCAATCTTTTTGGCTATATTTTGATAGGAATCGGCTGGGCGATAGGATTTTTTGCCGTATCCAATCTTATTAAAGTTGCATACGGTTCATTTGAGACATATACAATATGGACCTTTATCGGCATGATATTCGGTAATGTTCCTTCTCTTTACAAGGAGGCTGGCAAAAAAGGCAGAAGCAAGTCCTCCTTTATCTCCATGGGAATTGCATTCGTAATAATGTTTATATCATTGTTGACAGTTGCGCTTCTTCCCAATGTTAACATCACACCCAATCTTGGATGGTTCTTATTTTCCGGAGTAATGTGGGGATTAAGCATTATTATTCCGGGACTTACCAGTTCATCGATTATGATGAGCCTTGGTATCTATGAGCCGTTCAATACAGGCCTTGCGACTTTTGACCTCTCGGTTATTATTCCCTGGGTTGTGGGAATGATTGTAACGGCGGCACTTCTTGCAAGGGTAATAGAAAAGATATTTAAAAAGCATTACAGCGAAGCATTCCACGCGGTTGTCGGTATAGTGTTGGCTTCGACTTTGATGATTTTCCCCATATTCAGAGAATACAGTGCTTTGGATGTGTTCATATCCGTAACGTGCGTTCTGGTTGGATTCGCACTTGCTTTTCTTTTAAGCAATTTTAAGGTAGACAGCGATGCTGAGCTGTAGTCAGGCGGTTAAGATGAAGATAGAGTTATTAAATGAATATCCGTATTTGTATGAGACACATATGCATACCAATCTTGGCAGTGCATGCGGCAACAACAGCGGTGAGGAAATGGCGAGAGCGTGTAAGGAATTCGGCTATACGGGCGCTTTTATAACAGATCACAATTGGGGCGGCAATACTTCGGTTAGCAGAGAACTGCCTTGGAAAGAGTGGATGACCAAGTATTCGTACGGATATCTGGATGCAAAAAAATATGGCGATGCCAATGATTTTGACGTATATTTCGGCATGGAAACGGGATTTGTCGGAACAGAGTTTTTAATATGGGGATTAAGTGTTGAATGGTTCCTTGAAAATGAGGCTTTCAGAACTGCCGATATTGAGAATCAGTATAAACTGGTTCATGAAGCGGGCGGAATGGTGGCACAGGCTCATCCTTACAGGGTTGAATCATATATTCCCGAGGTACGTCTCTTCTCGCAATACGCGGATGCAATAGAAGCGTTCAATGCTACGCATTCAAGTCCTTTAAGCAAGTCTCATAACGAGCCTTCATGGAATGACAGTGCTTTGGAACTTGCACTTAAAAACAATAAGCCCATGACGGCAGGATCGGATGTTCACTCCATAAGACTCTTCGGAGGTGGAATGGCATTTAAGAGAAGACTTAAAGATGCATCTGACTTTTGCAATGCTGTGCTTGGCGGAGAGGATTATGTAATGTCCGACGGCCTGTACTGGAGAGATAAAATGGGTAAAATAATAGCGGATGTTTCCATCCGCTGATTATGCTGTAATATTATATAGAAGCAATTCTCACTATATGGAGATATCAATATTGCCGCCGATTGCGGGATTAATGCTTCTTTCCATTGCGGCAGAGTCTATCATCTGCACAACTTCATTGCCGATTTGTTCCTGAGTGTCAAGTGTCTTGCTGAGCATCTCCACTCCGAATGATTCCATTATTCTGTTCTGGGCCATAGCCATCGATAAAGCAGCGATATCCATATAAAAACCCTCCCTTTCAAAAATGGTACATATATTATAACGCCTATTGGTAAATTTGACAATGAATAATTCTTTTGGTATTATCTTTTTTAAGCAACATTTTTGGTCTTAGGTTATTTAGGTTTTATATATGGCAAAAAGTATGTTGACGCGAATCGCTTCTTTAGGGTTCGTGATTGTATTTGTAATATCGAGCATTGGTGCTGCACCGTTCAAGATTAACGGCAGACAATCCGGCGATTATTCACTCGAAGTTCCTGAAGTGGAATATGACTCATTTGTTCTTGAGGCAGGCGCTGCGAGTGAGCTTGAGAGAGATGTGGAAATCACAGAAGAAGATCTTTCGAGCGAAGAAGAAGTCGAAGAGACTGTCGAAGTCGAAGAAGAGAAGCCTGATTATTCGAACTTCTTTATGGCTTCAGTGCAGGACTTTGTTAACGTGCGTAAAGAGCCCAATACAGATTGTGAAATCGTTGGTAAGTTATATAGAAAGTGCGGCGGTGACATAATCGAGAGAGGTGACGGTTGGACACATATCAAGTCAGGAGAACTCGAAGGCTGGGTCAGAAATGACTTCCTTTTGTTCGGCGATGCAGCCAGAGAATTTGCTGTTGCCAATTGCGAGAGAATTGCAATCATCAATGTCGAGAGTCTTCGTATCAGAAAGGGCCCCGGTACCGAGTATGCTACTGATGGATTATTCGAAATCAATTCAGAATGGAGCGTTAAAGAGGAGTTAGGTGAATGGGTTTCCGTTGATTACAAGGGTAACACCAGATACGTAGCTGCCGAATACGTTAATATAGAGCTTTTTATTGAAGATGGCGAGACCATGGAAGAGATTAGAGCGAGAGAAGCTATAGCTGCTCAGGAAAAGGCTAAGCTTACCGCTAACCAGGGTGCATATTCAGCATCCGTTGATGAGGCTACTCTTCTTGGTGCCATAATACAGGCAGAAGCAGGCAACCAGTGTTATGAGGGTAAGATTGCTGTTGGTGCTGTAGTACTTAACAGAGTTAAGAGCCCCAGATACCCTAATACTATTGCCGAAGTTATATATGCACCCGGACAGTTCGGTCCTGCAAGCAACGGTACACTCGCTACCATTCTTGCCAACGGTGTTAATGCAGAGTGCATGCAGGCAGCCAACGAGGCACTTGCAGGTGCAACAACAGTCGGAGACGCCAAGAGTTTCCACAGAGCCGGTTCGGACTCAAGCGGTGTTGTAATCGGAGCACATGTATTCTACTAATTCGTAGGTTTAGATTTAAAGTCTGTTTATATGCGATAATAAGCCATATGGTCATCATATGGCTTTTGTAGTTTTTTTCATACGGAGGAAAATAAAATGAGTATCAGTTTAAAAGGAAGGGATTTTCTTACACTTAAGGACTTCACCAAGGAAGAGATAGAGTACATGCTCGATCTTTCTGCTAAGCTTAAGTATAAGAAGAAAAACAATATCCCCATGGATGCGCTTAAGGGTAAAAACGTCGTTCTTATATTTGAGAAGACAAGTACCAGAACAAGATGCTCATTCGAAGTTGGCGCTTTTGACCTTGGTATGCATGCAACATACCTTGATCCCAGCTGCTCACAGATTGGTAAAAAAGAGAGCATTGCAGATACAGCAAGAGTACTCTCCAGAATATATGACGGTATCGAATACAGAGGTTTCGAACAGACAATAGTTGAGGAACTTGCCAAGTATTCAGATGTTCCTATCTGGAACGGACTTACCAACGAATATCACCCCACACAGATGCTTGCAGATATGCTTACTATCAGAGAACAGCTTGGCTCACTTGAGGGCAAGAAGCTTACATACATGGGCGATGCAAGATACAACATGGGTAATTCATATATGATAGCATGCTCCAAGATGGGTATGCATTTCACAGCATGTGCACCCAAGAAGTACTTCCCTTCACCCGAACTTGTTGCTCAGTGTGAAGAGTACTGCAAGTTATCAGGCGGCAGCATACGTCTCACAGAGGATGTTAACGAGGGCACCAAGGACGTAGATATCATCTGTACTGATGTATGGGTATCAATGGGCGAACCCGATGAAGTATGGAAAGAGCGTATCGATGACTTAACACCTTATCGAGTTACCATGGATGTAATGAAAAACGCAGGCGAGAAAGCCATCTTCTTACATTGCCTTCCTTCATATCATGATCTTAAGACTAAGATTGGTAAGGAAATCGGCGAGAAGTTCGGTCTCGAAGAGATGGAAGTTACAGACGAAGTATTCGAGTCTTCATACTCGAGAGTATTCGAGGAAGCTGAGAACAGAATGCATACCATCAAGGCTGTTATGGCTGCAACACTCGGTGCATTTGAAGACGAGCAGTAATTATTCCGAACTAATAGTTTAACGGTTAGAGGTACTTTAGATGAGTGGCAACACTACCAATGATGGCAAGATAGTACTCTGCGGCTCCAATGCCTATGAGAAAAAATATTACTTTAACAAGGACTTTGACAGAATACCTGATTCGATAAAAGAAGAACTCAATATAATGAGTGTTCTTTTCACCGAGGAAGTTGGCGGCATCTTTTTGATTGCTTTTGATGAAGAAGGTCTTCCCATTATTCAGACTGATTCGGATGCGGATGATTTTTATTATGACGAAGTCAGCGCAGGTCTTTTGGTAAAAGAAGTTCAAAAGAAAAAGAGAGAGCTTTTCGAAGCATTGGGACTTTACTACAGAGTATTCATACTCAAGGAAGACCCTGCTCAGATTCTTAAGTCTCTTGGAGACGAATAGACAATTCGCTTTGTAAAAGGATAGGAGATTGATATGTTACTTGTATGTGACGTAGGTAATACCAACATTAACTTTGGCGTATATGAGGGCGAGGAGTTACTCGTTAAGTTCAAGATTATGTCCAAGATGTCCAGAACATCGGATGAATTCGGAGCCATCATCTGTGAACTTTTAGAGCACAATAACATTGCAGTTAAGGATATCGACGGATGCATCATATCATCGGTTGTTCCCAACATCATGCATTCACTTACCAACGCAATGGAGCGCTACCTTGAGCATAAGCCTCTCATCGTAGGCCCCGGCATCAAGACAGGTATCAGAATCATCACAGAAGCACCCAAGGAAATTGGTGCGGACAGAATTGTAGATGCAGTAGCTGCATATGATATATACGGCGGACCCGTACTTGTACTTGATTTTGGTACAGCTACAACTTACGACCTTGTTACAGAAAAAGGTGAGTTTGCTGCAGGTATCACCGCACCCGGTATCAAGATATCAGCAAAGGCACTCTGGGAAGATACAGCTAAGCTTCCTGAGATAGAGATTAAAAAGCCTGCATCTATTTTGGCGCAGGAGACAATCACCAGTATGCAGGCAGGACTTGTATACGGTCAGATTGGACAGACTGAATACATCATTAAAAAGGTCAAGGAAGAGACCGGCATCGAGAATCTCAAGGTTGTTGCTACAGGCGGACTTGGAAGCATCATCAGTGAAGAGACTGATATGATTGAAGTGTACGATCGTAATCTCACGATGCACGGACTTAGACTTATATACGAGAAAAATAAAAAGTAGGAGCATTACGTTTTGAAAAAATCGGAGAAAACATTTAAGATTATAGCTTTAGTTTTGGCTATTATATGCGCACTCCTTGTAGTGGTTATTATATCTTCGGGAGTTGCTGTTATGCAGTACAAGGCACAGTTCCCCAAGGTAACAATGAAGTCGGGAATAACTATTCATGAGGGCGACACAATCACTCTTGATGACATAGCAATAGTAAGCGAGAACAAGAAGGGTTATCTTCTTGGTGCAGAATGGGTAGAGGGCAGTAACGATGTGGATAAGCCCAATACCACAGGTCTTGGACCCGATGATGATTCTAGACACAGTATTACCGTAACAGAAGGTACGGGACAACTTAAGGTATATATCACAGTGTGGGGTAAAAACCACGAGTCCGTATCAGGCGAGACAATAGTCAACGTAGTTGAGTAGAGCCTAATACGTTTTAGCGTATATGAACATTGGAAATGTAACACTTAAAAACGAATATATATTAGCGCCTATGGCGGGATTCACCGACGAACCGTTTAGACTCATCTGTTCCAAGATGGGAGCCGGAATGGTATGTATGGAGATGATATCCGCCATGGCTATAACTTATAAGAATGTTAAGACATTCGAGATGCTTAAAATCCATCCTGATGAAAGCATCGTATCTCTCCAACTCTTTGGACACAATCCCCAGATAATGGCAGAAGCCACCAAGATGATAGAAGAATACCCTTATGATATCTTAGATATCAATATGGGTTGCCCTGTTAAAAAGATAGTCGATAACGGCGAGGGCAGTGCTCTTATGCGTGACCCCGTGCTTGCAGGTCAGATTATAGAGGCTGTTGTAAAAGCATCCACGAGGCCTGTTACGATTAAGATAAGATCCGGTTTTGATGAGGAACATATCAATGCCGTAGAGATGGCTCATATAGCTTATGAGAGCGGTGCAAAAGCTGTCGCAGTGCATGGCAGAACCAGAGGGCAGTTTTACGAAGGAAATGCTGACTGGGGGATAATCAGAAAAGTAAAAGAGAGTGTAAGCATCCCTGTTATCGGAAGCGGAGATGTAAGCAGTATAGATACAGCCAATGCCATGAAGGAAGAAACAGGTGCTGACGGCATAATGATAGGAAGAGCTGCCAGAGGAAACCCCTGGCTTTTTAAGAGCCTCGCAGAAGGCAAGGAATATAAGCCCACCAAGGCAGAGATATGCGATATGATACTTAATCACCTTGACCTACTTGTTATAGCCAAGGATGAGTACAGAGCACTTCGTGAGATGCGCTCACACGCGGCATTTTATACGGCAGGTATGCCGGGCAGTGCCTCTTTTAGAAGAGAGATTAATCAGACTCAGACAATGGATGAATTTGTCAACAAAGTAATGGAGATAAAAGACTGATTACTGCAGGTTGACACATTTTACAATGTTAGAGTATAATATGAATTTGCAGTAGTTTGAGCAATGCTCAATAATGAAAAGGAGATATGTCATGGCAGAAGAAAAGAAGAACCTGTTGACCAGAGAAGGTCTCGAAGGATATGAGCAGGAATTACATTATTTAAAGATTACCAAGCGTGAAGAGATTGCTCAGAAGTTAAAAGAAGCAAGAGCACAGGGCGACTTGTCCGAGAACGCAGAATACGATGCTGCCAAGGACGAACAGAGAAACGTCGAGGCCAGAATTGAAGAACTCGAAAAACTCTTAAAGAACGTAGAAGTCGTTGACGATGACGGAACAGATGACAAGAAGGTTAAGTTCGGTTCAGTAGTTAAGATTCTTGATAAGGAATTAAAAGAAGAGCTTACATATAGAATAGTAGGTGCATCAGAAGCTAAGTGCTTAGAGGGTAGTATCTCAGATGAGTCTCCTCTTGGACGTGCTTTAATCGGTGCTAAGAAGGGCGAGACCATTTCGGTTGAAGCTCCTTGCGGAACACTCAAGTACAAGGTTATCGAGATTGTTAAGGATAACAAGAGTTCTAAGAAGTAATAGGAACTCATAAACTTAGATTAAACTGATTGTAATCGTATTGAGTGAAATACGATTACAATTTTTGTAAGGAGAAAAAAATTGGGCAATAACAATCAGAATTCTAATGAGAATCAGGCATCACAGGATATCAATCAGCTTTTAAAGGTTCGCCGCGAGAAACTCGCTGCACTCCAGGAAGCAGGCAAGGATCCTTTTGTCATTACAAAATACAATCAGACTCATCACTCTACAGATTGTAAGAGTGAGTATGAGGCACTTGAGGCTAAGCTTCTTGCAGGCAGAGCAGAAGTCAATGTAGACGGTCTTGATGAAGAAGCAGCTAAGGAAGCTAAGAAGAATGATTATAACGAGAGACGCGAGATAATGGATGCCAATCCTATCCATGTAAGCATCGCAGGACGTATGATGTCCAAGCGTGTTATGGGTAAGGCTTCATTCGCTAACGTTCAGGATAAGCTAGGTAACATCCAGGTATATGTTGCTAGAGATGCAATCGGCGAAGAGTCATATGCAGATTTCAAGAAGTATGATGTAGGTGATATTGTTGGTATCGAGGGATATGTATTCCGTACAATGATGGGTGAGATTTCCATCCATGCTGAGAAGGTTACACTTCTTACCAAGTCACTTCAGATTTTACCTGAGAAGTATCATGGCTTAACCAATACAGATATCAGATATCGTCAGAGATATGTAGACCTCATCATGAATGAGGAAGCTAAGGATACATTTATCAAGAGATCAAAAATCATCAGCTCAATTCGTCGTTACCTTGACGATCAGGGCTTCATGGAAGTTGAGACTCCCATGCTTGTTGCTAATCCCGGTGGTGCTGCTGCAAGACCTTTTGAGACTCACTTCAATGCACTTGATGAGGATCTTAAGCTTCGTATATCTCTTGAACTTTACTTAAAGAGACTTATCGTTGGTGGTCTTGAGAGAGTATACGAGATTGGTAGAGTATTCAGAAACGAAGGTCTTGATACAAGACATAACCCTGAGTTCACATTAATGGAACTTTATCAGGCATACACAGATTATCACGGAATGATGGACTTAACAGAGAACATGTTCCGTCATGTTGCTAAGGAAGTACTTGGAACAACTACATTCAAGTACGGTGATATCGAACTTGACTTCGGTAAGCCTTTTGAGAGACTTACTATGACAGAGGCTGTAAAGAAGTACGCAGGCATCGACTTTGATGATCCCGCACAGGTTCCTGATACAGAAGCAGCTAAAAAACTTGCAAAAGAGCATCATATCGAATTCGAAGATTTCCATACCAAGGGACATATCTTAAACCTCTTCTTCGAAGAGTACTGTGAGGACAAGATGGTACAGCCCACATTCATTATGGACCATCCCATCGAGATTTCTCCTCTTACCAAGAAGAAACCCACAGATCCTTCCAAGGTAGAGAGATTCGAACTCTTCATCAATGGTTGGGAGATGTGTAACGCTTATTCAGAGCTTAACGATCCTATCGACCAGAGAGAAAGATTTGCACTTCAGGACGCTAATGCGGCAGCAGGTGATGAAGAAGCAGAGCATACCGATGAGGACTTCCTCAACGCACTTGAAGTAGGTATGGCACCTACAGGTGGTATTGGCTATGGTATCGACAGACTTACAATGCTTCTTACCAACAGCCCTGCCATCCGCGATGTTTTATTGTTCCCGACGATGAAATCTTTAGACAAATAATATGCTTAAAAGTATAGCCTTCCGAGCTTTTTCGGAAGGCTTTTTTTTATTGTTTTTCAACAGTTTTTCAACAATTCAAGTTCTCTTTTCTTTTTAATCAGTGAATTAAACGGGAGAGATATTATCATCGTACTGATGCGCAGTTAATACAGTTCGCAGGATGGAAACCGACTTTTGAAAAAGCGTGACATTTGATTTATATCCTTTCTACGGAATATCATATAAAAAACATGAACTCTCAACTTACTGATGTGAGTGAGAGTTCTTTTATTGCAATATTTTATGATAAAATTATAGAGTTAAACTTAATGTATCAGATAAAAACAGCGGTGTTTTTTTTAAACAAAAGAAAGGGGAATAATATGAGTACAAAAACCGTAGTCGGAGGAATGGCATCGGAGTATGACGATCAGATTCTTTGGATTGAAAAACCTGAGGTAGGGGCAGCAGCTGCTCAGATTGTGGATGAGAGAGAATATACACCGTGCAAGATTACCAAAATTATTTCAGAAAGTGATTTTGACAGTGAAGAAGAATACGCGGAGGCAAGCGATGCACTTCTTGATGAGAGCGATGCTTTATGCACGGGTGAGTTTATAACAATGGATGGCGCATTCTTTGTGGAAATGGATGCCGCAGGCGATACGGAAGAATATGAATCCGTTGATTTCGATGATGTTGATTTCTGTTAGAAAGAGGTTTGAATGGCTGACAAAAAAGTAAACCAAAAAAATAATTCTTTGAAAATATATCTTGAAGACGGCGAGATAAAAATTCAGGGAACTGTTAATCTTGGTTACATAGGTCAGTTTAAGGATTCACAGATTGAGATTTTAGACACCTTGGAAGAAATCAGAGAATGGGACATAATAGAGGAGTACTATAATCCGGATTGGCACAATTTTTGATAAAGTAAATAGTTTCCCAAAAGGTACCGTATCAGTTCGATACGGTACCTTTTTGTAAAACTCTGGAAAAAAAGATGAAACATGCGGAAGAAGATTGACCAAGTACAATATATGTTGCCGTTTGTTATAGAAGAACTTTCCGGTCAATAAACGATAATTTGCATAGTTAGAGACGTATGAGACTTTTGGTTTCATACGTATTTTTCTCTTTTCAGAGTTAAACACATAAGTAAGCGTATTCGAAATAATGCGGAAAACTGTGAATAATATCGAATAGAGATTGTGGCACATCTTGAAATATGTTAATATGTATAGTCTTAGAAAATTAGATTAATAGCTACTATATAGGTCATGCTCACTTAAGGCTGAAACAGAGGAAACATATATGTTATATGACGTAAAATATGAAATAGCGGCACAAATATTTGTTCTGTTTATATTTGTGTATTCCTGTATCGAATATCCAATGAGAAGCAGGAAAAATATCCTTTTCAGAATTATGAGTATAATTCTAATCCTTACTCAGTCCTTCGATATATTATCTGCTTATGTAATATCATATACTGATATCTTTCCAAGGATTATTAATCTTTTGGTAAATACAGCATACTTCTTTTTTGGTACGATACTTTGTTATTTACTCGGTGCTTATATTGATCATTATATTATTCCTGAAAATGGTAAAAAGCTCCTTTTAAAGACCAAGTTGATATTGCTTATAATAGAGGAAATTGCAATTGTATTAAATGTATTTTTTGGCTTTTTCTTTTATATTACAGAAGACAATATATATACTCATGGTGCGCTTTTTTATGTCATGCATTTGGTTTCGATTTTGTTCATTGTGATGGCTGGAATCTCCATGATTATAAACAAAAAAATACTTGGTAAGGAACGGATAATATACGGAACCATTATCATATCACTATATGTTCTGCCAATAATATTGCAGGTCTTATTTTTCCAGAGCACTTTAATAATCATGTTTGGTGCTTCACTGATTATGTTAGTTACTTTCTTTTCTCTGGAGACTCCGGACTATGTGAAATTGCAAACAACTCTGGAGGAATTGGAGTCAACAAGATCCGAGTTGGAAAAGCTAAATAAAAAATATTATATGCTTGCCCATTATGATCAAATGTCAGAATTATCCAATCGTACTGCTTATGAGGAAATGATATTAGATTTAAAATCAAATATGAAAAAAATCAGAGAGGAAAAGACAATCATCATTCTTATGGCAGATTTGAATTTCTTGAAATATTTGAATGACACTCTTGGCCACAATATAGGTGATGAAGCCATTAAAAATGTTGCTTCAATCATAAAAGAATCCTTTTCTGATAAAGAGAATTGCTATCGAATCGGCGGTGATGAATTCTGTGTTATCAGTATTGGCAACGACAAAAATGAATTTGAGAGCATGTATCAAAAATTCATAGATAAAGTTGCAGAGAAGAACAAAGAGGTAGATTATCCTTTTTCTGTGGGCAGTGCTTACTACATTGTTCAGGATGAAAGCATCGACGATGCTATTCAAGTTGTAGATAACATGATGTATGAAAATAAGAATGAGATTAAGAAGAATTATCCCAATTTTGCCAGAGCATAAGGAATAATAAGATACGAATAATCAGCAGAAAGATTAATAAATTCAAGCCTTCCGAGTACGGAAGGCTTTTTTGTTGCTACCTAGTATTATTGGCTGAAAAAGTGGTATAATAACAGAGTGTATGATGATAGGAGGGAATATTTTGGATTATCAGTCATTAGTTAACGCGATAACTAAATGTGCATGCGTCATTTCACAAAAGAACAATTCGGATGGTACACCCGGTGAATTATGCATAGAGGCTGCAAATGAATTGTATTTAAAATCCGTAAATATGGATTCTAAAGATTTTGAGCCCGGACGTCCTTATTACTACTATGTTTCTAAAAAAATAAGTTTTGAGGGCTTTACCTTAAGAAGTTCCAGTCTTAATATATTGATTCATAACTATTTGTATGACCAAACCTATAATGGCTGGCTTGATAATTATTTCATACCTCTTGCTTCAGACAATGAGGATACAAAGTATACTCTTTTTACATATGATATGACTCCGGAATCTGATGCCGAAAAATTAAGCGACATAACCCCGTTTGCTGCTGTTAGAGCTATTAAGACCAGTGTAATGTTAAGAGAAGGCCGTAATTTTGAAAAGACTATGCAGACCGTTATGGATAATATAAGGGAGGACTGCAAGGCGAGCGGCTGTTCTCTCATTCTTACGGATTTTGAAAATAGAACATTTAGGTTCCTCGGAAACAGCATAGCTGACGAAGATATTGATAAGACAAAAGATTTTGACGAAGAGTCGTTTTTTACAGTAATCGAAACCTGGGATAAATTGATTGCCGGCGGAAACGGTTACATTATAATGGGAAATCTGGATGATTTCAAAGAAAATAATAAAGAGTGGTATAAAACAATGGATATGTTGGGAATAAAAAACATTGCCCTTTATCCATTAAGATCAAAAGAAAGTACAATAGGTTATTTCTGGGTTACGAATTTTGATACCGCAAATATGCTTCATACCAGACAGGTGCTTGAACTGACATCATTTCTTCTTACTTCCGAAGTAAGCAATTACATACTTTACAAGGAAATGGAAAAGGTCAGCGTTACGGATCTTTTGACGAATACATACAACCGTAATGCAATGAACAACAGGATTACGGAGATCATTGAAGGCAGCTATCAATTAAGTGATCATTACGGTGTTGTTTTTGCGGATATGAATGGCCTTAAAACCGTAAACGATAAGCAAGGACATGGGGCAGGGGATAATCTTCTTAAGAATGGAGCTGAAACACTTAAAAATATATTTGCCGGCTGCGATGTTTATAGAGTCGGTGGGGATGAATTCCTTGTTATTGTTGAGAATAAAACAGAAGAAGAGTTCAACGCTTTAATTGGAAAGATTAAGGAGTTGTCAGAAACTTCTGAAACAGTGAAATTCGCGATAGGCTCCTGCTTCGTAGATTCTTCTTTCGATATAAGAAAGGCAATGCACGAAGCAGATGTAAATATGTACGCGGATAAGTCACAGTTCTATAGGAATCATCCTGAATTATCAAGAAGAAAAAGAGATTAATACGAAGTATAAATGATAGTACAGATAAAAGATTCAGAAGAAAAAAGAGTTATAGCAAGAACGGTTCTGGAAGCCTTAACCCAATGGTTTGAGGTTGAAGAGAGCAGGGAAGGCTATATTAGAGATTGCGTAGATTGGACATTCCTTGCAGCAAAAGAAGACGACAAGGTAATGGGATTCCTTTGCTTGAAGGAAACGGGTAATGCCACAGTAGAAATCGCTGTTATGGGAGTTTTGAAGGAATACCATAGAAACGGTGTCGGTCGTGAACTTGTTGAAAAGGCTAAGGAAGTTGTCAAGACTGCAGGCTATGAATTCATGCAGGTTAAGACCGTACAGATGGGAATGTACGAAGACTACGACAAGACGAACTATTTCTACATAGGTTGCGGCTTCAAGGAACTCGAAGTATTCCCCCTTTTGTGGGATGAAGCCAACCCTTGCCAAATCTATATTATGTCTTTACTATAATAGTACTGCAATGAAAGAGAGGTTAGACATCATGCAAAAGTACGTATCGCTTGATAAGCGAAGCAAGAAAGCACAAAAAGAGTACTATTCCAAGAGAAGAGTCACTTGGGGAGAACTTAATCCCGTAACAAGAAGTGTACCGAGTGGAAAGACGTACAACAGAAAGAAAGCAAAAGAAGAAATGAGAAGAATCAACAAGGAATCCGGAAGTGGATTTGGAGTTGATTCTTTTTTATTGTATAATATATAGGTAAGGGGGAATTAGTATATGACCAAGAAAATAGCATCCAGGATCTTTTACGGGTCGTTCATTCTGATTTTTGTGATAATGCTTGGAATGATGGTAAAAGGATTAATCGATCAGAACAAGGACGAGAAACTTCAGAATGAACGTTATGAGAGCATGATAACCGAGGGTGGCAAGACAACTCTTACTGATGACATTCTTAGCGAGGATTATAACAAATACGTTCAAGATACAGAGAAGGCGAAGCAAACATTTATATCGCTTCTTGTATGCTTTGGCGCTGCGATAGTTCTTTTCATAGTTATGTATATTTTCTCAATGATTATGAAGGGCATGGAGGATGGAGCCGGTACTCAACTTGTTATAATGATAGCCAGTTTTGTAGTGTTGATATTTATGCTTGGATCATTTTCAATTGTGGCACTTAAGTTTTTGGTTCCCCGCCTTACAGCTGTCCAACCTGAAAAGGAAGCATACTATTTTAACACGCTCAATATAAAAGACGCCGTAAGGGAAGAAGAAAAAGAAGAGTATTGGAATGAAGATCATTACGAGACCAGAACCAATGTATACTACTATTACATTGATGAAAATGATAAGAAGTTATCAGTAAGCAAAGTCTTGTTCTCGAGATTCGAAGGTGAAGGTGTATACTACGCAGGCCAGACAGCAAGAGGAAGTATATTCTCTATCTATCCTGCAAAATATTTTGATCTACAACAGTAGGAAAAGAAAATGGTACTTGCAGCATTCATGGTTCCACATCCTCCGCTTATCATTCCGGAGATTGGAAAAGATGAAGTTAAGACAATAGAAAAAACGGTTAAGGCATACGAGAGTGTTGCAGATGAGATTGCAGCACTTAAGCCTGATACCATAGTGATAACATCTCCGCATTCAGTAATGTATGCGGATTGTTTTCATGTTTCGCCCGGTGAAAAAGCAAGCGGATCGTTTGCTAAGTTTGGTGCGGGAAGTGTTTCATTTTCAGAAGAGTATGATAGAGAACTCGTACAAAAGATAACGGAAATATCATATAAGGATCCAATGGCTACAACGCTTGGCGAGAGAGATGCATCTCTTGATCATGGTACATTGGTTCCTCTTTATTTTATCAGGCAAAAATACAAGGAAGGCAAGATTGTAAGAATTGGATTATCAGGACTTCCTTTTGAAGATCATTATAGACTTGGCCAAAGAATCGCTGAGGCAGCAGAGGAACTTAATCGTAAGATAGTATTCGTAGCAAGCGGAGATTTATCGCATAAGTTACAGGAATACGGTCCTTATGGATTCGCAAAAGAAGGCGTAGAATACGACAAAAAGTTAATGGATGTATGCGAACGTGGCGCGCTTGGAGAGTTGATGGAATTCAACAGCCATTTTTGCGACAGGGCAGCAGAGTGCGGACACAGATCTTTTATCATAATGTCAGGTGCGCTTGATGGATACGATGTAAAAGCAAGAGTATATTCGCACGAGGATGTAACAGGTGTTGGTTATGGAATAGGCTCTTTTTATCCAACAGAGAAAAATACAGAGCGAGAGTTTTTACGAATTAGATTAATCAAAAAAGAAAAAGAATTTGCTGAACGAAGAGCCAATGAAGATGCATATGTAAGACTTGCCAGAGAGACTATTAATACGTATATAAGGACAGGTAAGATTATTGATATACCTAGCGATTGCCCTGACGAGATTACGGGCAGAAAAGCAGGTGCATTTGTATCAATACATAAGAATGATAATCTAAGAGGTTGCATTGGAACAATTTGTGCGACAAGAGAAAACTTAGCAAAAGAGATTATTCATAATGCGATTGCTGCATCAACAGAAGATCCGAGATTCTCTCCTATAACAGAGGATGAATTGGATGCACTTGAGATATCGGTGGATGTACTTGGCGAAGCAGAAGATATCGATTCACCTTCACTTCTTGATGTGAAAAGATACGGAGTAATTGTAAGTACCAATACCAAGAGAGGACTGTTACTACCGGACCTTGATGGCGTGGATACTGTCGAAGATCAGATAGCGATTGCCAAGTCCAAGGCAGGAATACTTGATGGAGAGAAGTATAAGCTTCAGAGATTTGAAGTAATCAGGCATTACTAGAATATCTATTTGTAGTCGGCAAGTTTGGAATTGTATTTACGCTAATGTTTGGTATAATACATTGTTGTGAACAATGATAGGTTGAGAGGATAGAAACATGAAGAAAATGAATAGACTTGCCGGTATTATGGCAGCAGTGCTTACTATGTCACTTCTTACAGGATGCTTTGGACAAGAAGCAGATCCTTTTGCACAGAATGTTGAGCCCGATCCTGTTAAGCCTGCAGTTGATGTGACAGACGTTAATGTTGAAGAACCTGATGAAAAAGAGCCTGAACCTGAACCCGTAGAAGAGATTGATTACGAGAAGATATATGCTCCCATTATCGAGGAGAACATCGAGACTATAGAGTATGGATATAACATGGATGCAGAGCATAAGTATCTCTCCAATGGTATCGCAGAGAAGGTAGCATATTCAGATAAAGATACTCTTATGAAACAGATTGGTTACGTGATCATGGATATCAATGGAGATGATGTACCTGAGTTCCTTATGGGAGAGACTGCTAACTATGATGAGAAGGGCGATAAGAGTTACATCCTTGGCGTCTATACATATAAGGATGGAGAACTTGTTTGCGTAATCGATGGATGGGCTAGAAGTTCTAACATCTGGATGGGCAATGGCAAGATATATTACTATGGTTCCAACGGTGTATACAGTTCATTATTCGGTCAGAAGTATCTTGATTCCAACTGCGAGATTAAGTGGGATGACTTCTACTTCAGCGATGAGAAGGCAGACGGATCAATAGGCTTCTACCACAACAAGACAGGTGTGTATGATGTCGATGCGGCAGAGGAATTAGACATGGAAGAGGATGCATTCTGGGATTTATACAACGATGCAAAATATGAAATCCTCAAGTGGAAGCCTTTTGCAGAATACAAGAAACAATAATTTACAGTTGATATACAGACAGCCACCAATACGGTGGCTGTTTTTATATGCGCACTCCCGCACGAGGAAATTTGCTGCTACGCAGCATGCGGGAGGCGCGGCGAGTAGGGCAAGATAAATCTTCCCTACTCGATTTGACTTTTTCATGTTGTGATAATAATATAGTTACATCATCCAGTTTTCTGTTGCCCGATTCGGACGTTTTTCAGCACGAAAAAAGAAATATTAAAAAGATTTATTAAGATACAACAAAACTTCTTTGAGTAATGTTACTCAAAGAAGTTATTGAACTAGTATGAGTAATATGATATAAGTAAGTTAAAGGAGGACACTAATGGAATACAATTTTTCTCAAGATCTAAAAATAATAAGAGAAATACTTGGTTTGACTCAGGACGAGCTTGCCTCGCGCATAGATACTCAAAGAGTAACAATATCAAGAAATGAATTGGAAAAGACTGCACCGACATTTAATCTTTTGGAAAAAGTATATTCATATGCTTTTGAGCAAAACATCAAGATAAACAAGTTAAAAGAAATGTTCTATATTGATGAAACCAGGGATGGGCATAAGATGTTGTGCCATGGTGCTAAGGACATAATCGAAGGTCGATTGAGTGTAAAAAAGAGTCGCGATAACAATGACTTTGGAACGGGATTTTATACCGGAGAAAACTATGACCAGGCAGCTTCGTTTATTTCCGGCTTTCCAAAATCATCGGTGTATTTTTTGGATTTTGATAACAAAGGACTTGTTGAAAAAAGGTATGAAGTCAATAGGGATTGGATGCTTACAATAGCGTACTATAGAGGAACGCTGGAAGAGTATGAATCGCATCCTATTGTAAAAAAGTTAGTTAAGCAGTCCCGTGAATGCGACTATATAGTTGCTCCAATTGCTGATAACAGAATGTTTCAGATAATTAATTCATTTATTTCGGGAGAAATTACCGATGAACAGTGTAAACATTGTTTGTCTGCGACTAATCTTGGATACCAATATGTATTCGTTAGTGATAAATCAGTAAATAAAATCAAGCTACTAGAGAGATGTTATATATCAGAAAAGGAAAGAGATTACTACAGAAATATTAGAAGTTCCGAATCTAGATTAGGAGACGATAAGGTAAAACTTGCCAGGATTAAATATAGAGGTAAGGGTAAATACATTGACGAATTGTTGAAGTAGGAATACCGGAAAGAATGTGTGAATATGAAAAAGATAGATAAAGACGGATTAATGTTGTGCGAATTGCAGGCTAAAACATTTGAAATCACATTTTCAAAAGGAAGTAGCAGTTCTGAAATATTTATAAGAAGATTTATGAATAGTAAGATTGTTACGCAATTTGACAATCTTGGGATATTGCAATCCAATCTGCAAGAAAAAGACGTTTTACAATGCGTAGACGAAGAATATGGTTTATCTGAATACGGCTCAGTAAAGTATTCAAAAAACGAGCTTTATTGGATAGGTTATATATATCGTTACTATTCGTATACATATGATATCCCATCTAAGCAGGTGTACAAGATAATAAAACCTAAGGAATTGAGAGGAGTATTTTTACCATATCATTCATTAGATCCCTCCCAAGCAATAGAACGCATTCTAGAGGCAAAGGGGCTGCTAATATCGGATGAGGATGAGATTAATAGACAATATAAAATATTAAGAAAAAATATACTGAAGAATAAGAGTAGAGTATAATAATACCTAGAATAACGAATGGAGGTAGCATATGGGCAAGTCATTGGTAGCATATTTTAGTGCAAGTGGAGTTACAAAAAAGGTTGCAACTAAGTTGGCATCTGCTATAGGAGCAGATATTTTTGAGATAGTTCCTAAGGAATTATATACAAGCGCAGATCTTAACTGGATGGATAAAAAGAGTAGAAGCAGCGTTGAGATGAATGATAGAAACTGTAGACCTGAGATAGCATCTAAGGTTGATGATATGTCTAAGTATGACACTGTGTATGTAGGCTTTCCTGTATGGTGGTATCGCGAGCCTTCAATCATAGATACATTTATGGAAGCGTACGATTTCACCGACAAGAAAGTAATAACATTCTGCACATCAGGCGGAAGCGGACTTGGCGATTCAGCTAAGAATATGCAGGCATTAGCAGCTGGCGCAAAAGTAATAGATGGCAAGAAATTTTCTTCAGGTGTATCCGAGGCTGACTTGAAGAAGTGGGCTGACAGCGTAGAATAACGATACAGTATTTCGAGGAATCAAATGAGTAAGAACGAATATCTGCGACAAGGACTTGAAACTGCATTCATAGATGGCTCCGTGGTTTCGAATCCTCTTTATACTCCGCAGTTTGTTTCTAACAATTACAAAGAAGGAAAGAAAGTATTCTCATCCATCGAGGATGAGCTTTTGTCGTGCGAGCAATTTTGCATAAGTGTAGCTTTTATTACATTTGGTGGAATTGAACCGTTATTACTTACATTACGCGAACTCGAAAAGAAGGGTGTTAAGGGACAGATACTAACAACCAATTATCTGTACTTTAGCGAACCTAAGGCGCTTGAAAAACTCAACGAGTTATCAAATATAACATTAAAAATGTATGATGTGGAATTGGCTGAGAACGGATTCCACACTAAAGGATATATCTTCAAAAAAGAAGAAATATATAGAATCATTATCGGTAGTTCCAACATGACTAAGACTGCTCTTACTACCAACCGTGAATGGAATACCAAGATTGTATCTACACAGCAGGGAGAGATGGCCACAGAAATCATTAATGAATTTAATGACTTATGGACGTCTGAATATGCTACTGATTATGACGAGTTTATTGAAAACTACAAAGAGAAGTTTAAGATCATCAAGCATCAGCGAGAAGTTGCAAGACAGGATGAGATTACTTCATTAGAAAAATATAAGCTTCAGCCTAACAGTATGCAGGTTGGCTTCATAACGAACCTACGTAAGATTATTGCTGCCGGTGGGGAGCGTGCACTTTTGATATCCGCAACCGGAACTGGTAAGACATATGCATCCGCATTTGCCATGCGTGAACTTGGTTTCAAAAGAGTATTGTTTTTAGTTCATAGAGGACAGCTTGCAAGACAGACTAAAAAGTCCTATGAGAAAGTATTTAATAAGAGTGTATCAATGGGCTTAGTCGGCGCAGGATACAGTGAGTACGATAAAGACTATGTATTCGCAACAGTGCAGACACTAAACAGAGATTCACATTTATTTGAATATAAGCCGGAAGAATTTGATTGTATTATCTTGGATGAAGCGCATCATTCATCTGCTAATACTTATCAAAAAGTGATGAGTTACTTTAAGCCCAAGTTATGGCTTGGTATGACTGCGACTCCGGATAAAAGAGATGACAATATAGAAGGCAGAAACATATATGAGATATTCGATTACCAAATAGCTTATGAGATTAGGCTTCAACAAGCGATGGAAGAAAACATGTTATGTCCTTTCCATTATTTTGGCATAAGTGATTTATCGATTATAGGCGATGAGCAGATAAAAACAAGACAACTTTCTGCTAGAGACTTTGCGCTTCTTACTTCTGATGAAAGGGTAAATCATATTGTAAAAGAAGCGAGTTATTTTGGTTACAGTGGGGAAAAAGTTAAAGGTTTAATATTCTGTTCGAGAATAGATGAATCTGAAGAACTATCCAAAAAACTTAATGAAACTATTAATCCTGATACAGGAAAGAAATACAGAACGATTTCATTAAATGGCAGTGCTAGCGAAGAAGAAAGACAACTTGCGTTTGAAAGACTTGCTGTAGATGAAGATGATGAGAGAGTAATCAAAGGAGAGATTAGTCCGCTTGATTACATTTTGTCTGTTGAAATATTAAATGAAGGTGTGGATATTATCGAAGTTAATCAGGTTATTATGCTTCGCCCTACGGAATCTCCTATTGTGTTTATTCAACAGCTTGGTAGAGGACTTAGAAAAGCAGATGGAAAAGAGTTTGTTGTTATTTTGGATTTCATCGGAAATTATAACAACAATTTCATGATTCCAATCGCTCTATCCGGAGACAGAACATATAACAAAGATAATATACGAAGATATGTTTTAGAGGGAGGAAGAGTAATCCCCGGAGCATCAACTATTCATTTTGATGAGATTAGTAAAAAACGTATTTTCTCATCTGTTGATAATGCCAACTTTAGCGATATAAAACTTATAAAAGAAAACTATACTAATCTTAAGAATAAGATTGGCCATATTCCTGCATTAAAGGATTTTGATGATTATGGCGAAATGGATGTTCTTAGAATCTTTGATAATGACAGACTCGGCTCATATTATAAGTTCCTTGTAAAGTATGAGAAAGAGTATACAGTCCGTTTATCAGATGATGAAGATAAGATGGTAGAGTTTATATCTAAGAAACTTGCAAGCGGAAAGAGAATCCAAGAACTTGAAATATTAAACAGAATATTACTGTATTCCAGAGGCTTTTCAAAACTTGGATTATTTGATGGATTATCAAAAGATTTACAAAAGTATAATAAAGAATTAAGCAAAGTACAAAAGAATAATCTCATAAATATATTAACTAATGAGTTTTCATCGGGTTCCGGTAAAAAGACTTACGAGAAGTGTGTCTTTATCGAGGAAAACAATGGGGATTATTTCCCTTCGGAGTTGTTTTTGAAACACTTAAACAATGATGATTTTTACAACATCGTAAAAGAACTTGTTGAGTTTGGTATTAGCAGATTCGAGAGAGATTATAAGAATACATATGGTAAAACAGATCTGGTGTTGTATCAAAAATACACTTACGAAGATGTGTGTAGATTGCTTAATTGGGAGAACAACGAAGTTCCTCTAAACATCGGTGGTTATAAGTTTGATAAGAAGACCAAAACATTTCCTGTATTTATTAATTATGATAAAGCAGAAAACATTAGTGATACTACGAGATACGAAGATCATTTTACGAGCAGACAGACTTTGATTGCAATTTCAAAGTCCGGAAGAAGTATGGAGTCTGATGACGTACAGAACTTCCTCAATGCTAATGAGAGAGGAATACAGGTTGAGTTGTTTGTTAGAAAGAATAAGGATGATAAAATATCAAAAGAATTTTATTATCTCGGACATATGAATAGCAGTGGAAATGCAAAAGAATTTATCATGCCTAATACTGATAAGAGCGCGGTAGAGATTGAGTGGATTCTTGATGAACCTGTACGAGAAGATATTTACGAATACATTGTTAATGCATAACTGGAGTTGATTATGGAAATATATATAGTTGAACAGATTACTGAAGCAGACTTTGGATGCGAGGAGACAAGTAGGAAAGAGCCGATGGCACTTTTGAAACTTGTTGGTGATACGACAAAGTATGTTGAGGTATCTGAAGCTGAACTTGAAAAGAATGGAATAAAAGAGGGCAAGAAAGTCATCATCGCGAATGGAAAAGTATTAAAGTATGTTCGCGTGGTGGCAGCAGTCATCAGATCTAAAAATGAAAATGGAGAGCCCATCATTTTTGCTACACAGAGAGGTTATGGCGAGTATAAGGATGGATGGGAATTCCCGGGCGGCAAGATTGAAGAAGGCGAGACACCTGAAGATGCCTTGGTACGAGAGATTAAAGAAGAACTTGATACTGAGATAGTGGTTGAAGATTTAATTGATACTATCGAGTATGATTATCCGACATTTCATCTTTCGATGGATTGCTTTTTCTGCAAGTTACTTAGTGGCAATCTTGTACTCAAGGAACATGAAGCTGCGAAGTGGTTGACTAAGGAACAACTAGACAGTGTGGATTGGTTGCCGGCGGATATTACATTAATTAATAAACTTTTTTAAATAGTATTTTACGTATAAAAATAGATATAATCCTGTGCCAAATTGCAACTTAGACATGACCTAACGCAACTTAGCACAGGATTTATTGTTTTACCTTTCTTTTTACGATATCGTGTGTTCATCGAAAGAAAACAGAAAGGAAATGTTTAAGATGAAAAACACTAAAGAAAAGAAAACCAACAGATTTATGGAAGGCTTCAGATTCTTAATCTACGGTCTTGAGGTATTTGGAGTAATAGGATTTGAACTTCTCTGGGGATTCGTAGTTGAACCTTTTTTATATCACAGGGGCGTTAATGATTTTAACACATGGCAGATGATTGTTCACTGGGTTGTAACATGTGCGGCATGGGGATTTGGAGCATTCCTTGTAGTTAAGGAGTGTAAAAAGAAATCAGGACTTGATCTCATAGCTAACTTAAAGAACGTATCATTTTTTAACAAAGAAAATAAGATTAAAGCATGGCAGTGGATATTAATCGTAGTTGGTGCAGTTTTATGTCTCATATCTACATGGATTGATTGGAACGGCAGCAAGGTATTGGCAGAGTTTCACAGCCGCGGACCACTCCTCTTCGTATTTCAGTATATTTATTATTTGTTTGAAGTTATGCTTGTTTTGCTTATAATAATCTTTGGACAGATGGCATTTGAAAAATGGTTCAACAACAATAAGATTCCTTTTGGTGGAATTCTTGTTGCACTTACTTGGGGCCTGGGACATTGGTTATCCAAGGGTTCACTCTTCGCAGGATTATATACAGCAGTCGGCGGATTTGTATTCGGCAGCATATATCTTTTAACCAACAGAAATGTTAAACTGTCATACATATTACTTTGCATAATGTTTATTTTATAAAGGAATCAAATGAAACTTATTAAGACAAAAGAGGATAATCTCGAGGAAAATTATCTGGAACTTCATTACGATACGATTGATGAAGAGACCAACGCAGTTCTCGACAGATTACGAGATACGCTTCGATATATCGAAGGAACATATGAAGACAGAAAAGTTACGATAGCGCTTACGGATATCTTTTACATAGAGACCGTGGATCGAAAAACTTTTGCATACACCAAGGATATGTGTTTCGAGATAAAAGAGGCGCTCAGGGATATCCTTGAAGAATATTCCAACATAGGATTTGCCAGGATTAGCAAATCATCGATAGTGAACATATATAAGATAAAAAAGCTTCAAGGTGACATTAACATGAGAGTAATCATCTTTTTGAAAAATGATGAGAAACTCATCATGAACAGAAGCTACAAAAATGAATTCTATGACAGACTTAATAAACTTCAGGGGAGGAAAGCAAAATGAAATTAATAAATAAGAAAAATTTCATATCGATTGTATGCATATTCTTTACCCTGATTACCTGCGGAAAATTGTTGCTTGAGAGACTGAGCAATTTTACTGATAAGTATTACACCGACAATATTTTTACGATACTTGGATTTTCAGTATTAATCACATTGATACTTTCAGTTCATTATTATCTTCAAAGATTTCCTTTCCTTTTGGTTTTCGCCGCTCAGTATGTTGTAACCGTAGGAATAGTTTTTTTAGCCATATGGATTCATGGTATGTTTTCGATTAATGCACCGACGGCCTATTGGGATATGTTTTACTCGATAACGATTCCTTTCTTTGGCGGCGCGATTGTTTATTATATCTGTTTCTTTTATCAGATAAAAAAAGCTAATAAGATTCTCGAAAAATTGCAGTAAATGAGAGTATAATGTTAGAAAAAAGAGAAGGTGTTATATGGCTATTATTTTTGACGAAGCAACTAAAAAAGATATAGACGAACTTATCCGTCTAAGAATCGCATACATGATAGATGACTTTGGTTCGGTATCCGATCTCGAGAGAGAAGCGATGGAAAAGCAATTGCCCGATTATTTCAATCGTAAACTTGGAACGGAACTTATAGCGTTCGTTGCAAGAGACGGCGATAAGATAGTATCGGTTGCATATCTTCATATCATTGAGATGCCGGCTAACTCGATACTTCTTAATGGTATATACGGAGAAGTTTTAAGCGTATTCACAGAGCATGAGTATAGAGGCCAGGGGCTTTGCACCAAGTTAATGAGTAATCTCGTTGAGTACGGCAGGACTCATGGACTCGGCCGTGTGGACTTGTCAGCAACCAAGGAAGGCTATCCCATATATTCCAAGATTGGCTTCAAGGATAAAGAACACAGATACACTGCTATGCAATACAAATATTGATTGGCCAAAAATTGAAAATATAAAATGTAATTACCTCTTTACAAAAACGAACAAATGTTCTATTATCGTTTTACACCGTAAAGAGGTATTTTTATGCAAAGACCGAGACCTATTGACCTGATATGCTGTCATGGGACTAAGGGCGAAGTGACTCCGATTCGAATCAGAGTCAGGGATGAAGACGGGCAGTATCAGGCTTATTCGATAAAAGAATACAGGGACCTATCGCATCAGGGGGCGCGGCAGATGCCGGATGGGGTATATGTATCTGACAACACATTGGTATTCGAATGCAAGATTAATGTATTCGGCAAGGAAAAGTTAGTGCGAGTATACAGTAACAACCCATATCTGTCATGGGTTATGACACCGTGATAATATAATTGAATCATTGTTTCGATGGAATTAATTATATTCGCGTGTTATAGTATTACATGGTCGGGTAAAAGTTATTATATCCGCGCTGAGAATTCGCACAGGGTAAAATTAAACTATGGCATTAACGGATAAATATAAAAATATAATAGATAAGCTTTCGGACACTAGTGATCTGACTGATGAGGAACTGACATTAATATTGGAGTGCGAAGATGAAGAGGTTAATGAATATCTTTTCAAAAGAGCACGCGAAGTCAGAGAGAGTATCTACGGTAAGGATGTATATATAAGAGGCCTCGTAGAGTTTACGAATTATTGCAAGAATAATTGCTACTATTGCGGAATCAGAAATGGCAATAAGTGTGCCGAGAGATACAGACTCAGTGAGGAAGAGATTATCAGTGCTACCGATTCAGGATACGAACTTGGATTTAGAACATTCGTATTGCAAGGTGGCGAGGATATGTATTTCACGGATGATAAGATGTGCGAGATAATTCGTACCATCAAAAAGAATCATCCTGACTGTGCAGTTACTTTGTCAATCGGTGAGAGAGAATACGACAGTTATAAAAAGATGTTTGATGCCGGAGCGGATAGATATCTTCTTCGCCATGAGACAGCCAATAAGGATCACTACGAAATGATTCATCCGAAAGAGATGTCGTATGAACATCGTATGCAGTGTCTTAAGAATTTAAAGGAAATTGGATACCAGGTTGGATGCGGTATGATGATTGGCTCTCCATATCAAAAGACACATCATATCGTTAATGATATAAGATTCATTCAGTCATTTAAGCCTGAGATGGTTGGCATAGGCCCTTTTATTCCTCATCATGATACGGATTATAAGGATGAGCCTGCAGGAAGTGCTAAGCTTACACTCAGAGTATTATCAATAGTTAGACTTGTTCTACCTGAAGTTTTACTTCCATCCACAACAGCACTTGGAACCATTGATCCTCTTGGCAGAGAAAAAGGAATTCTCGCAGGTGCCAATGTAGTAATGCCCAATCTTTCTCCGACGGGAGTAAGAAACAAGTACTTACTTTATGACAATAAAATATGCACCGGCGATGAAGCAGCCGAGTGCATAAGATGTATGTCTCTTCGTGTACAAAAAGTTGGTTACAACGTAGTTACAAGTCGAGGAGACCATATTAGTTTTAATGTGTAATATATTTGATAGAAAAATCATTAACCCTGAGCGTTTTGCTTGGGGTTATTTTTATGTAGTTTCCTGTAGTCTCTCGGAGAACATCCTGTGTGTTCAAAAAAGACTTTGTTAAATGTAGTCGTTGACTGAAAGCCCGACGAGAAAGCACACTCCGTGATGGAGAGCTTATCGTCTGACAAAAGATTAATCGCATTTTGCACACGTATGCTTGATAAGTATGCAGGGAAAGTCATCTGAGTATACTCATTGAACAGCTTGGAAAAATAATAAGGGCTGAGACCTATATCGTGTGCGACCTTGGCCTGTGATATGTCTTCAGAAGAGTGTTTGGCCACATATGCGCAGGCATGCCTTATATATTCCCAGGATTTGTCGGAAAAGTTTTCGAAACCGATCTGCTCCCTTCGCTCTTCCAATACGTGTTCGCCTATAAGAACAAGCATCTCATATACGATTATCTTCGAACGTGTCTCGAGGAAATTGTGATTGTCTTTATAAAAGTCTCTTACGGAAAAGATAATCTCGCGTAACTTTTCTGCAAGCTCAGGATTTTTCTTGTGACTGATTAAATGGCATTCATTTAAGAATCTCGAGGCTGCAACAAGATCCGCATTGCTCTCCGTTAGTCTTGATGAAAACTGTACGAATGCGGAACTGTCTTTTGGAATACGAACTATCTCATGAAGTTCTCTGGGCCATACGAGTAATATATCTCCCGGAGCGGGTTCATAGTCGGTATCGCCGATTCTATATATGCATCCCTTTTTTAATATTACCGTGAATTCGGCAGCGTTATGCCAGTGAGATGGAAATTCTGTAGGAATACCGTACTCGGTAAAGACTACATCATTATTCTCAGGAAATCTGATAATCTCTTTATCCATATGCATTTCCCCCTTGTAATTAATGATAGCAAAAAATGGGCAAAACACAATAAATATCTGCTATAATTTTTTCAGAGTATCCATTATCTTAAAATAGGAATATGAAAACGGAGGTAGCAATCTATGGAGAATTTTTCTTTTTACTCACCGACATTTTTTGAATTCGGTAAGGATGCAGAGCAAAAAGCAGGGGAATTGGTTAAGCGTTTTGGAGGAAGCAAAGTATTGCTTCATTTTGGCGGAAGCTCTGCTAAGAAGTCAGGACTTCTTGATAGAGTAGAGGAATCACTTAATAAGGCAGGAGTTCCTTTTATAGAACTCGGTGGAGTCAAGCCCAATCCCAGAAGTGGACTTGTATACGAAGGTATTGATATATGTAAAAAAGAAAAGATAGATTTTATTCTTGCTGTTGGCGGCGGCAGTACAATCGATTCTGCAAAAGCAATCGCAGCAGGTGTTTTATATGACGGAGACTTCTGGGATTTTTATGAAGGCAAGAGAGTCGAAGAAGCGCTTCCGATAGGTACAATTCTTACCATTGCGGCAGCAGGCAGCGAAGGAAGTCCCGATTCGGTTATTACCAAGGAAGAAGGCATGCTTAAGCGTGGCGCAAGCGGTGATGCAATAAGACCTAAGTTCAGTATTCTTAATCCTGCACTTACACAGACTCTTCCGCCCTATCAGAGTGCGGCAGGTATCACAGATATAATGGCACATCTTTATGAGAGATATCTTACCAACTCCAAGGAAGTTGAAGTAACCGACAGATTGATCGAAGCGCTTTTGCTTACAATGAAGCATGAAGGCCCCAGAGTAATCGAGAATCCTGATAATTATGAAGCCAGAGCCAATATTATGTGGGCAGGAATGATGGCTCATAATAATTCATGCGGCGTGGGAAGAAGTCAGGACTGGAACAGTCATACCATCGAGCATGAACTTTCGGCACTCTATGATTGTGCGCACGGTGCAGGCCTTGCGGTTACGATGCCTGCAGTATTCAGGTATGTATACAAGCATGACGTAACGAGATTTGCCAAGGTTGCTGTCAGAGTATGGGGATGCGAGATGGATTATGAAAATCCCGAGAGAACAGCGTTAGAGGGTATTGATGCCTTGGAAAACTTTTTATACAGCATCGGTATGCCCGGAAACTTGGAAGACCTCGGTGGTGATGCGGACGATATTCCCAAGCTTGTCAATACATTATGCCGTACATCGGGACGTAATGGCTCTATTTCAGGTTTCGTAACACTTAATGAAGAAGATTGCACAAATATATATAAGTTGATGATATAAGGAGTGAATATGAAAGCGTTATTTATAGGCGGAACGGGTACAATCAGTACAGCTATAGTTAAGCGTCTGGCCAATGACCCTTCGTGGGAAGTATGGGTACTTAACAGAGGCAACAGATCGGATGTGCTTCCTGAAAATGTACATCAGATAGTGTGCGATATTTCCAATGAAAAAGAAGCCGAAGAAAAATTATCCGGTATGCATTTTGATGTGGTTAATGAGTTCATTGGATTTACGCTTGAGCAGGTTGAGAGAGACTATAGACTCTTCAAGGATAAGACCAATCAGTATATGTACATCAGTTCGGCGTCCGCTTATAATAAGCCCGCAGCTAACTATATAATCACAGAGGGAACAACGCTTTCCAATCCTCATTGGGAATATTCACGCAACAAGATTAAGTGTGAAGAATTCCTTATGAAAAAATATCGCGAGGAAGGATTCCCTGTTACTATCGTTAGACCGAGTCACACATATGACGAGAGAAATGTTCCTCTTGGAGTACACGGCAAGAAGGGCTTTTACCAGGTTATCAAACGTATGCTTGAAGGTAAGCCGGTTATTATTCAAGGCGATGGAACTTCATTGTGGACTGTAACACATAACTCCGATTTTGCTATCGGTTATACAGGCCTTATGGGTAATCGTCATGCGATAGGAGAAGCATTCCAGATAACAGGTGATGAAGTACTTACTTGGAATCAGATATATCAGACAATCGCAGATGCGCTTGGTGTTAAACTCAATGCATACCATGTATCATCGGAGTACTTAAGTGCGGTTGGTGATAAGTATGGATTTGATTTCGAGGGAAGTCTTATTGGAGATAAGGCTGTATCGGTAGTATTTGACAACAGCAAGCTTAAAAGAGTAGTACCGACGATGCAGACCAAAGTTCCTTTTAGTATAGGTGTAAGACAATCACTTTATTACGTATTGTCACATCCTGAATGCCAAGTAGAGGATCCTGAATTCGATGCTTGGTGCGATAAAGTAATAAATTCGCTTGAAGATACCAAAAAAATGTTCAAGTAAAAACGTATAACTAATGTAGATAGATATATTTATATAGATATCTAAACGAATTCATTCATTTACCCCTTTCAAAAAAGCAGGCGCGTATGCACCTGCTTTTTGTTTTAGTATTATATGTAATTTGGTCACTTATTATTTTTTAGCGTTATTAACCTGATGTATAAGATCACTTAACTTTTTATTGAAGAAGAAGTCGTGAACCATATCATCAAATTCTTCCCACATCGGAAGTGTCTGGCACTCGCCTTTTCTTGGACATTCGAAATCTTTTTCTGCAAGACATGCTACGGATGAGAGAGAGCCTTCCATTAATTCAAGGATTTCTCCTACGCTGTATTCATCAGGCTTTCTGCAGAGCTTATATCCACCACCTTTTCCGCTTGCACCCTTCAAGAGATTACCGGATACCATATCTTTTACAATTATCTCTAAGTACTTCTTGGAGAGATTCTGCCTCTCAGCAATATCCTTAAGCGGTATATAAGAGCCGTTTTCTTTTTCATTTTGTGCGATATCTATCATTACGCGTAGAGCGTATCTGCCTCTGGTTGAAATCATAGCAATACCCCTTTCAAAATCTCGACCTATTATACCATAGGTTTAGTAGGTTTATCAACCCTCTATTTGCCTATTGACACTATAGGTAAATAGGTATAATATGATAAAGCAGCCAAACGAAAGGAGTATTGACTATGATATATGCAGACAATGCGGCCACTACAGCAATAAGCGAGGGCGCTTTGAAAACTTTTATAAAAGTAAATGAGGAAACATGGGGTAACCCTTCGAGCCTCTACACATTCGGTCAGAAGGCCAAAGAGATCTTAGAGGGTACCAGAGAAGATATAGCCAAGGCTATCGGCGCAGAGTTTCCTCGTGAGATATTCTTCACATCGGGAGGGAGCGAGGCTGATAATCAGGCGATTATATCAGCAGCCAGACTCGGAGAGAGAAAGGGCAAGAAGCACATCGTATCATCAGCATTCGAACATCATGCTGTATTACATACCCTTGAGAAGTTAAAGAAAGAAGGCTTTGAAATCACACTTGTTGATGTGCATGAGAACGGACTTGTTGTTCCTTCGGAAGTTGAAGCAGCAATCAAGGAAGACACCTGCCTTGTAACTATTATGTATGCCAACAATGAGATAGGTACTATTCAGCCAATCAAAGAGATTGGAGAGATATGTCATAAGAAGGGTGTTCTTTTCCATACGGATGCTGTCCAGGCTATCGGACACCTTCCTATTAATGTTGCAGATGAAAACATTGATATGCTTTCAGCATCGGCTCATAAGTTCCACGGTCCCAAGGGTGTTGGTTTCTTATATGTTAAAAAAGGAATCGCTCTTACCAATATCATAGAGGGTGGTGCACAGGAGCGTGGCAAACGTGCGGGTACAGAGAATGTAGCAGGTATTGCTGCAATGGGCACAGCACTTAAAGAGGCGCTTGATAATCTTGATGACAATGCGAAAAAACTCAGTGAAAAAAGAGACCGCATTATCAAGGGATTGAAAGAGATAGAGCATTCAGCAATTAACGGTGATGAGACCAAGAGACTTCCGAGCAATGTTAACTTCTGTTTCGAAGGTATTGAAGGCGAGTCATTGCTTTTACTTCTTGATGACAGAGGAATCGCAGCTTCATCAGGTAGTGCGTGTACATCCGGTTCACTTGATCCAAGCCACGTATTACTTGCAATAGGCAGAGTTCACGATGTCGCTCATGGTTCGCTCAGACTTAGCATCGGTGAAGACATCACGGATGAAGATGTTGAATATATTATTAAAAATGTAAAAGAAGTTGTTGAGTATCTAAGAAGCTTTTCACCTGTATGGAGAAATCTTGTAGCAGGCAAAGCAGAATTCATATTGTAATACGGAGGATAAAACAATGGCATTATACAGTGAAAAAGTTATGGATCATTTTCGTAATCCCAGAAACGTTGGTGTTATCGAAGATGCTAATGGTATAGGAGAAGTTGGTAACGCTAAGTGCGGCGATATCATGAAGATGTATCTTAAGATTGAGGACGGCATCATCGAGGATGTTAAGTTCGAGACATTCGGTTGCGGTAGTGCTATAGCATCCAGTTCCATGGCAACAGAACTTATCAAGGGTAAGCCCGTTGAAGACGCGATGAAGCTTACCAATGAAGCAGTTGCAGAGGCACTTGATGGACTTCCTGATTATAAGATGCACTGCTCAGTACTTGCGGAGGAGGCTATTAAGTCCGCACTTGAAGACTATGAGTCAAGAAAAAAATAAATAAAAAATAGTAGTTGTTCAAACTATATGTGAAAGGGATTACAAAGAATAAGGTGTCGGTAATAACTGTTTCCGGCACCCGTTTTTTAGAAGGGGTAAGAAAATCTGGTCATATAAAAAACTCAAAAATTGGTCATTTTAATAGAACCAAAATAAAAGTATTCTTGTCTCAAACTTACGGAGGAAAGACTATGACTAAGAGACAAGTAAAATTAACAACAATCAGAATAACGGCAACAGCGCTTTTCATGGCAATGAATATCGCACTTTCATCATTTGGAGTACCGGTTCCCGGCGGACATTTGTACTTATGCGATATAGCTATCTGTACAGCAGCTCTTTTACTTAATCCCCTGGAGGCATTTGTGGTCGGCGGCCTTGGATCATTTATAGGAGATATAATTTTTTATCCCCTTCCCATGTGGGTATCGCTTTTTACACATGGTATTCAGGCATTGGTTATTTCTTACATCGCGCACTATACATTTAAGAAGCACAAGATGGTTGCGGGAATTATCGGTGTAACAGTCGGCGCAGTGATAATGGTAGCCGGATATACATTTGGTAAGGCGTTCATCTACAGTACACCTGAGTATGCAATTATCAAGCTTCCTTACGAGATAGCGCAGGCTGTAGTCGGAGCTGTATTTGGAATACTACTCGTATTCAAGTGCCATCTTAAAAAGATATTTGATCAGATGATTGGTCAGAACGATATTTCATAAATTAATATTCCATATTTTGAAAAATTGTCATATATTATATATGATTTATTTGGAAAGAAGGGATATATATGTACGAAGACATTACAAAAGAAGCGTACGAGACAGCGAGCGAGCTTATAGAAAAAGCCAAGCTTCACGAAAAGCAAATCATGGTTATCGGATGTTCATCATCAGAAGTATGCGGAGATAAAATCGGCAGCAACTCCAACCTCGATGTAGCCAAGGCGGTATTCGAGGGTATCTACAAAGCACTTAATGAAAAAGGAATCTATCTTGCGGCACAGTGTTGTGAGCATCTCAACAGAGCAATCATTGTAGAGGCAGAAGCGGTTCCTAATGCAGAGTATGTTAATGTAGTTCCCCAGCCCAAGGCAGGTGGCTCTTTTGCAACAACTGCATATCAGACATTCAAGCATCCAGTTGCACTTGAGGAGATTAAGGCAGATGCAGGTATCGACATAGGTGATACTTTTATAGGAATGCATCTTAAAAAAGTTGCAGTGCCTGTTCGTCTTGAGCACAATCATATAGGAAGTGCGCATATTACTTCTGCTAGAGTACGTCCTAAGTTTATCGGCGGAGAGAGAGCACATTACGATCAGGAACTTTTATAGTACATGTGCAGCAAAAACGGTCTTAATAAAATCTTAATATATACATAATAAAAAAAGACCCCCGTTTTGAAATCAAGGTGTTATAATCAATTTCGTTTTAAGGAGATTGACTATAACACTTTTTTATAAGTTTGAGAGGTGAATAAAAATGAAAAAGTTTGCGTTAATAACATCAGCAATGCTTGCAGGCGTAATCATATTAGCCTTTACAGCATGCACACCAAGCATTGATCTTGGATTAAAATCAGAACCCGAGATTATCAATATAGAAGCAGGTGGTGCTGAACCTATTGTTGAATACAATAAAGAAGAAGTTGAAGACAACGTGGTTATTCTTAGTTCGGAAGGAGAGATCGAAGTGGCACCCGAAGAAGATAATGGGATAGCCGATGCAGAAAATATTGAAGAAAAGGATGCAATCGCAGCAATGGTTGGTACTTGGAAATTAGAAAAAGAACAGGATGACAATTCATTCAAGGCTGTAGGTACAATGACAGTTTCAGCTGACGGAACATATAAATATGTTGCAGATGACAAGGATGATGTTGATAAAATACACGAGGGTAAGATTACAAAAGGTGTAGAAGAGTTCGATGGATTCAGTCTTCAGTACATAGAATTCACTGATAATAATGATGAACATTGGGTAGGATGCTATATTCCCGCAACAGACCCCGATGTGTACTATATTGGTAACGGCGGAGTAAGTCGTTTTACAAGAGTTAAATAGTTTGATTGATAAAAAGTATTGATACAAAGACTTAATATTTGTTTGTTTTGTGACGTATAGATGCAATAGATTATTGCGAAAAGTCTCCCGATTATGTCGGGAGACTTTTTTTCACACATTTACATATGGAAAAGAATAGTATAAATATATTTGAGAATAATATATAATATGATTTAGTATGATTTAGCGTTTTGTGAATCATATATTATATGCGGTGAGAATGATATGTATCAATCAGAAAACTTTGATGTTTTTATAAGTTATTCTACAAAAAATAAAAGTGTTGCGGATGCGGTGGTATCAGATCTTGAATCACATGGTATCAAGTGCTGGTATGCGCCCAGAAATATTATGCCCGGAACTGAGTGGGTAACTGCGATTACAGAAGCTCTCAATCATTCGAGTGTATTAGTTCTCATATACACTGATGATTCCAATGAGTCACGTCAGGTTATGAATGAGATAGCACTTCAGTTCAATGCTAACAAACCCATAGTTCCGTTTAGACTTTGTGATACAAAAATGAGCAGCGAGTTGGAATACTATCTTACACGTGTGCATTGGCTTGATGCACTTGATAAGACTCTTCCACAGGCTATCGAAGAATTACGACTCTATGTATCAAAGCTTCTTGAGAAAAAAGATTCGATGACTGATACAAAAACCATCGAATTGGTTAATCCTGTTGAAGGCACTGCATTTGAAAAGTATGTTAATCCTGCAACTATCAAAAGCTCGTATAGATTAATCACAGTAGTCTTTGTTGTTCTCGCACTTGCTGGTTCGGCTGCCTTTATGTATCACTTTGTGAAGATGTACAATAAAGCAAGTATGCTTCAGAATTCACAGCAGGAAAGCAATGTTACAACAGTTACTCCCGATATACCTGTGCCACCTGAGACAGGTGTGTTGTACGATGAAGAAGCATTAAAAGATTTTTCTTTGGCTGATCTTGAAGAACTCGAGAAAAACAATCAGCTTGATGCTGCCGGCTACGGTGAAATAGGTAGAAGATATTACTATGGTATAGAATGTGATAAGGATTATTCCAAGGCATTATATTATCTGATTAAGTCAGACGACTACGATGGATTATCAGGAGAGAATTGCAAGATACTTGGTGATATGTATCATAACGGATACGGCGTTGACATTAATGATGCCAAAGCTGTTGAGTATTATCTGGCAGCTCTTGATCAGGAATATCTTGATGTTGATATCTACAGAAACTTAGGCTTTTACTATTACGAAGAAGAAGACTATGTTCAGAGCACGTTCTATTATTCCAGAGCTGTGGCATTGGGTAATGATACAATGGACATGACCAATGCAGGTATCGCGTGCTATGCGAGAAAAGATTATGAGCATGCTTTATCTTGGTTTGGAAGAGCTTTGGATAATGACGCCGACAATGCAACAGATCTTAAGAAACGAATAAGGCAGATGGTTGATGATGGATATATATCCGAAAAAGACGCATCACAGTGGCTTGACTAGATATTGAGGATACGACTCGCCGAAACGGATGCAAAGATCTATAAGAATATGTCCGAGAAGGAAATATTTTTTGTAGCCGTTTCGTGATACTAATACCCTGAACCGGTTTACGATTTTTTTTAGTGTACATATTGGCTGTGATAGGGTAAAATACTAACAAGAAATGTGTAAACAGTCTTTTCATAGGGGGGAAGTATGGAAAGATACGAATTCAGCAACGAAAGTCGCGAATTGTTGGAGAAATCTGTTATTCCGTTTGCGATATATCAATTTATAGATAAGCGTGTCGTTGCGCTTATTATTTCTGACGGTTTCTGTAGATTATTTCACTATGACAACAGAGAAGAAGCATATTATGACATGAATCATAACATGTATGCCGAAGCATATCCTGACGATGTCGCCAGGATAGCCGAAGCAGCGCATCGTTTTGCTACTGAAGGCGGAAAGTATGATGTAGTATACAGAACGAAGAAAAAAGGCAGAGATTCTTTTAACATCATTCATGCGGTTGGTGAACACTTTGAGACCAAAGAAGGTGTAAGGCTTTCGCAGGTTTGGTATACGGATGAAGGTGAATACTCTGAAGGCACTCATAAGGAGACATTTGACAGAGTCGTTAAGGGGGAAAGAAAGTCTTCGAAGGTCTTGTACGATCATCTGACCGGACTTCAGACGATGACCTGTTTTTTGGATATTGCGGAGGCAGGATGCCTCAGTATGATTCGTGAAGGAAAAGTGCCCGCAATATTATTCTTTGATCTGTGCGGTATGAAAAACTTTAATCACCAATATGGTTTTGCAGAGGGTGATAAAGTTTTAAAATCATTTGCCGAAGTTTTGGCGCGTATTTTCGGAGATGCCAATTCCAGTCGTTTTGTACAGGATCACTTCGTCGTTTTTACGGATGAGGACCACAGCCTTGAGATGACACATGCTCTTTTTGATGAGTGGAAAAAATGTTGTTACAGAAAGGCACTTCCCATCAGGGTCGGAGTG
>JAEEQX010000144.1 GCA_016285575.1 Lachnospiraceae bacterium | reverse complement strand
TAATCACGTTAATCCTTTTACAGGCAATCCTGTTAATAATGTCGACAAATTTTCTCAACCGCTACACATCTTGGGTTCTCCTAAATGGGTCGTAGACACAAACAATGGAACAACATTTTTGCCGGGATTATGGCTTTCTGTGGAAAAGGATATGAGGGATAAGAATAATTGGACAATTATTAAAGATGAAAGATAAGAGATAAGAGATAAGAGAATCTGTTAAAAGCATCTTTAAATAATTAATTATTTATAGTAGACTAATGACTTGTGGGGTACAAAGGAATTGAGATATGTACATATTTAATATAATCTCATTATTAGGCGGATTGGCGTTATTCCTCTACGGAATGCGTCTTATGGGCAATAACCTCAAGGAAGGCCAGTCCGGCACGTTAAAAGTCATAATGGGCAAAGTAACAGACAATCCCATTAAGGCTTTTATTTTGGGATTATTCGTCACGGCTGTTATTCAGTCATCCACAGCAACTATCGTTATTACCTCCGGTCTTGTTGCCGCAGGCATTATTTCCCTTAATCAGTCACTTGGTATTATAGTCGGAGCTAACGTAGGTACTACGGTTACCGGTCAGATTATCAGACTACTCGACGTTAGCGATGATGCTACAATTGTTCTTAGATTTTTCCAGCCTTCGACTCTTGCGCCCATAGCTCTTGTTTTAGGCGTATCCATGATAATGTTCTTCAAGTTCAAAAAGTCGGACAATATCGGTGGTATAGCGGTCGGATTCGGTATTTTATTCACAGGACTTCTTAATATGACATCTGCTGTAAGCGGATTGCAGGAGAGCGGAGTTATTGACAACTTGTTTGCAAGCCTTGGCAACAATCCTGTTCTTGGATACTTGGTCGGTGCCGGTGTTGCATTCGTGCTTCAATCCTCATCTGCGACTATCGGTATCTTGCAGGCGTTCTCTACTGCGGGAGACATTTCGTTTAAAGTAGTATATGTAATCATCGTCGGTGTTTATCTTGGTGATTGTGTTACAACAGCTATTGTATGCTCAATCGGTGCAAAGACGGATTCCAAGAGAGTCGGTCTTGTTAATATCATATTTAATCTAGGCAAGACCTTACTTGTATTGGTAGTAGTTTTCGTTATTCATAAGCTCGGATTACTCAACGGAATCTGGGATATGCATATGAATTCAGGCTCCATAGCCAATGCCAATACGGTGTTTAACTTGGGAAGTGCAGTTATTCTCTTACCGTTTATGAAGCTGTTCAGCAATCTCAGCTGCAAGATAGTTAAGGATGAGGTTAAGCCGGCAGGCAAGTATGATGACAAGATTGCGGCCTTAAACCCTGTATTCTTCAATACACCGGCTATCGCGTTCTCGGGATGCTATGATTGTCTCGATGCCATGCTCAAGGCTTCGAATGATAATATAGAAAAATCATTCACATTACTTAAAAAGTACGACGAAAAGTTGTATACTGAAGTAGCTGATGAAGAAGAAAATATTGACCATCTGACAGACTGCGTGGATACCTATCTGATAGATTTATCCCCTCATGTTAAGGAAGAACTGCATGTACGTATAATGACTGAGTATCATAAGGTGGTTAAGGAATTTGAGAGATTGGGAGACCATGCACTCAACATTGCGGATGATGCCAAGGAACTCTCGGAAGAGGATATTAAATTAAGCGAAGAAGCATTAAGGGAACTTGATATAGCTTGCTCTCTTATAAGACAGATTCTTAATTATACCTTCGTGGCTTTCGAAAAAAGAGATGTTGAGGCGGCAAGGCACATAGAGCCTCTTGAGGAAGTAATGGATGATTTAAGAAATACCCTCCATGACAACCATTTGACCAGGCTTCGTGACGGAGAGTGTTCCGTTAAGGCCGGCATATTATTCCTCGATGTATTATCTCATATGGAGAGTATCACAGATATCTGCTCCAATATAGGTGTAGCTATAGTTGCCAGAGTTAATCCGGAGACAGCAAGCCTCGCACATACATATATATCTTCACTTCATCAGGGCGGAGATACCAATTTCAATGAGGAGTACTTGGCAGCACATAGCGAGTTCTTCACTCGATTGGAAGAGGTTAAACAGGTTTAATTGTATAATTAGAAAATAAAAACTTAGATAATAAATATAAGGAATAACAAGGAGGATAGCAATGGTTAAGCAGAACTTAAGTGAAATCTTGAAAAGCAATTCATACCCCGGAAGAGGTATAGTAATCGGAAAGAGTGCTGATGGTAAGTACGCAGTTACAGCATACTTCATTATGGGCAGAAGTTCCA
>JAEEQX010000057.1 GCA_016285575.1 Lachnospiraceae bacterium | reverse complement strand
GTATATACATTTGAGGAGGAGTAGCTATGGATCATGTTGCATTAAGAGCTTGGGGCAATAGCCAAGGAATAAGAATACCTAAAAGTATAATTGACAGATTGGAATTAAAAGTGTCTGATGTTTTGGATATTGAGATTGAAAATGATGCGATTGTTCTAAGAAAACAATTCGTCCATAAATCCTTTGAAGATAGATTAAAGGAATATAACGGAAAGATTTCTGTTTGTGATTTTGATTGGGGTGAACCCAAAGGGAGAGAGATGCTGTGAAAGAGTTCTGCCAAGGAGATATAATTAGTATAAGCGATTTTGGTAAGCAACAGTTTGTAGTTATTAGTAAAAATGCATTTATCAAAGCAACTGGAGTGTTTCATATATGTCCCTTATCCGACAAAGTATCTCCTGGACCTATTCATATTGAAGTTTGCGGTAAAGGAAAAACAAAGGGTACAGTAATTTGTGAACAGATAAAACTGATTGATCCAAAGATTAGAATTTGCAAAAAAACTGATTATCTTAAGTACGATGATATTATGAATATTTCAGATGCGGTACAAGGTGTTTTTGAATATGATTAGTTTTGAATAATTTATTAACTTGGATTTGAAATGATATAAAAGGCACATCGTAAGATGTGCCTTTTTGCTTGACTTAGCCGTACGGCTTATATTATAATAAAAACAACAAAAATACGCCGTACGACTAAATTTTACTTGAGATGATAGTTATTTGTGCGTACGGCCAATATTTAAGGAAAAGGTTATGAAGATTAACGAATCGAAAGATTTTGGTACAGCATTAAAGCAAAGAAGAAAAGAATTAGGTTATACTCAGTCCTACATTTCAGATGTGTTAGGGCTTAGTGTTAGTTTTATATCGGATTTGGAAAACGGAAAGAAGACAGCAGAACTTGGAAAAGCAATCCGTTATGCCAATATGCTTGGACTTGATATTAAAGTAGAGAGCAGAGGATAAAGATGATTTCTTATGAAGTATACATTGAAATAAATGGCGCTCAGACAGAGGTTGGAGTAATTGAAGGTAACAATTATTCCGATGCTTGTTTTTCGTACTCTGAATCATATATGAAGAGCAATCATAATCCTATTTCGATTTCTCTTCCATTTCAAAAAGAGCCTTTTACAACTGAGCAAACCAAGAATTATTTTGAAGGATTGTTACCGGAAGGATTTAGTAGAAGAGCAGTTGCCCAGTGGCTAAATTTTGATGACAATGATTACATATCAATTCTTCATGGCCTAGGTCGTGAATGTATAGGTGCTATTAGAGTTTCGGAACCGAATGAAACGATAGAAGAACATTATTCGAAAATCTCGGAAAAACAGATAAAAGACTTGGCGGCTGAAGGTGCTTCGAAGTCAACAGAGTTGGTTACAAAATCACACTTGTCTCTTACAGGTGCTTCGGGAAAAGTTGGTTTATACTTAGATGAGAAAAAGAATAAGTGGTATTTGCCATTGGGATTAGCACCCAGCACGCATATTGTTAAGCAGAGTCATATTAGATATGACAGTATAGTAACTAATGAACAATTATCAATGATGGCAGCAAGAGAATGCGGGATAGATGTTCCAGAGAGTTTTATCATTAATCAAGGCACAGGAAAAGACTTCGAGGTATTGTATGCTACCAAGAGATTTGACAGATTCATTAATGAGGATTCTAAGTTGATTGATGGATTACCTAAGCCGTATAGACTCCATCAAGAGGATATGTGTCAGGCATTGGGTAAAGCGTCGCTTAATAAGTATGAATCTGAAAATGATAATTACGCAGTACAATTATTCAATATAATAAAAAAATATTCTACTAACCCTATTGAAGATCAATTGAAGTTGTGGGATAGAATCGTATTTAACTGCCTATTAGGCAATACAGATGCTCATATTAAGAATATCTCGTTATTGTATGGCAATAATCTTAAAACAATCAGATTGGCACCGGCATACGATATCATAAGTACAGTTATTTATGAAGACAGTACCAGAGAAATGGCATTTAATATCGGCGGAGAAAAAAATGTATTTTCAGTAAATAGAGATTCATTCAAAAAACTCGCTGATTCAGTAGGACTTAATGAGCGTATTCTGCTTGAACGATACGATTCAATTCTAGACAAATTTGAAGTTGCGTTAGACAATGCATCTAAAGAATTGTCCTCAATTGGATTTAAAGATGCAAAGAAAATAGCCAAGAGAATAATCAAAGAATCTCCTTATTCTTTGATAAAGTAAATATACATAGGAGGAGACAACTATTATTTATGTTATAATATCTGATGTGTAAGTTTTTATGGAGGGCGATATTATGAAGACAGCGATTTTTTTGGCAACAGGGTTTGAAGAGATTGAAGCGCTTACAGTAGTTGATATGCTTAGACGCGCTAAGCTTCAGTGCGACATGGTATCTGTGGATGGTGAAAAGACCGCCAAGGGTTCTCACGGTATAGAAGTCGCAGCTGACTTATGTATCTCGGAAGTGGATTTCAATGAATATGATTGTCTTGTGTTGCCCGGCGGAGCACCAGGATTCAAGAATCTCGAGGCTAATCAGTATCTTATGAACAAGCTTGATGCATTCTATGCTAAGGGCAAGTTGATCTGTGCTATATGCGGCGCACCTTCTATATTCGGACACAGAGGATATCTTCAGGATAAGACAGCAGTTGTATATCCCGGAATGGAAGATGAGCTTAAGGGCGCCAACGTGGTATACGATTCAGTCGTAAAGGACGGTAATATCATTACTTCCAGAGGAATGGGAACTGCTATCGATTTTGCCGGTGAGATAATCGCCACATTGCTTGACGAAGAGACGAAAGATGCTCTGTTAAAAGGAATTGTGTATACTTCGTAGATAAGAAGTTTTCTTTTACAAAATGGCTACATTATGCTATAATAGCAAATTGACTGTGAAATATCACACATTTGAAAGGAGTTTTTAAGAAAATGGGTTTTAAGATTGAAAAGCTTGAAGGAAGCATGGCTAAAATAACTATAGACGTTAGTGCTGAGGAATTTGAAGCAGCCTGCGAGAAAGCATATCAGAAAAATAAAAAGAGAATCTCTATCCCGGGATTCAGAGCAGGTAAGGTTCCCAGAGCCGTAGCTGAGAAGATGTACGGCAAGGAGATGTTCTTCGAAGAAGCTGCTAACATCATCATTCCCGATGCTTATGAGAAGACATATGATGAAGCAATCAAGGAGATTGAGATTGCGTCAGCTCCCAAGATTGAAGTTGTAGATATGGAAGCAGGCAAGCCTTTTGTATTTTCAGCAGAAGTTGCTCTTAAGCCTGAAATCGGCCTTGGCAAGTACAAGGGTGTAGAAGTAGAGAAGATTGATACAGCTGTTACAGAAGACGAAATCAATGCTGCAATCGAGAAAGAAAGACAGAACGCTGCAAGAATCGTTAGCGTTGACAGAGCTGTTAAGAACGGCGATACAGTAACAATCGACTTCGAAGGATTCGTAGACGGTGTTGCGTTCGAAGGTGGTAAGGGTGAGAACTACAATCTTGAGATTGGTTCACATTCATTCATCGACAACTTCGAAGATCAGATTATCGGTAAGAACAAGGATGATGAGTTCGATGTTAACGTTACATTCCCTGAGAACTATCAGGCAGCTAACCTTGCTGGCAAGCCCGCAGTATTCAAGGTTAAGATTCATGAGATCAAGGAAAAGCAGCTTGCTGAGCTTGATGATGATTTTGCATCAGATGTATCCAGCTATGATACATTCGCAGAATACAAGGAGTCTGTAAAGAAGAACCTTACAGATAAGAAGGAAGAAGATGCTAAGAAGCAGAAGGAAGATGCTGCAGTAGATGCAATCATCGCTGATTCTAAGATTGAGATTCCTGAGATGATGCTTGCTACAACTCAGAGAGAGATGCTTGACGAGTTCGCACAGAGACTTCGTTACCAGGGTATGAACATTGAGCAGTACTTCAAGTATACAGGAACTAACGCTGAGATCATGATGGAGCAGGTTAAGCCTCAGGCTGAGAAGAAGATCCAGACACAGCTTGTTCTTGAAGCAGTTGCTAAGGCTGAGAACATCGAAGCTACAGAAGATGATATCAAGGCAGAGATCAAGGAGATCGCTGATACTTACCATATGGAAGAGGACAAGGTTAAGGAGACTTTCGTAGGTGAGAGAGAAGACCTCTTCAAGAAAGATATCGTTATGAAGAAGGCTCTTGACTTCATTAGAGATAACGTTAAGGAAAAGGCTGCTAAGAAGACAACAGCTAAGAAGGCTGAGAAGACTGAAGATGCTGCTGCAGAAAAGGAAGAAAAGCCTAAGAAGACTACTACTAAGAAGGCAACAGCTGAGAAGGCAGAGAAGGCTGACAAGGCAGCAGACGCTACAGAAGAAAAGCCTAAGAAGACCAGAGCTAAGAAGAGCGAAGAGAAGAGTGAATAATTATTCACTATAAGGAGAATAACATGAGTTTGGTACCTTATGTCATTGAGCAGACGAGCCGTGGCGAGAGAAGCTATGATATTTATTCTCGTCTGTTAAAAGAAAGAATTATTTTCCTCGGGGAAGAGGTTAATGAAGTTACTGCATCACTCGTTGTTGCACAGCTTCTTTTCCTCGAAGCAGAGGATCCTGAAAAGGATATCCAGCTTTACATCAACAGCCCCGGAGGTTCTGTAACTGCAGGTATGGCTATATATGATACCATGCAGTATATTAAGTGTGATGTATCCACTATCTGTATAGGTATGGCTGCATCAATGGGCGCATTCCTCTTATCAGGTGGTGCCAAGGGCAAGAGAATGGCTCTTCCCAATGCCGAGATTATGATTCACCAGCCTCTTGGCGGTGCACAGGGTCAGGCAACTGAGATTGAGATTGCTGCTAAGCACATCCTTAAGACTAAGGAAAAGCTTAATACTATTTTGGCTGAGAACTGTAATCAGCCTCTTGAAGTTATCGCAAAAGATACCGATCGTGATAACTGGATGAGTGCAGAGGAAGCCAAAGAATACGGTCTTATTGACAGCGTGATCGTTTCCAGAGAGGAAAACAAGCAGGAGTAATATGGCCAACAAGAAAAGTGATTCAAACAAGAATAACACTAAGATAAAGTGCTCTTTTTGCGGTATGACACAAAAGGATGTCGGACAGATGATTGCAGGTCCCGGCGGGATTTACATCTGCGACGATTGTGTCAGCACATGCAATGAGATTCTTAAGATGCAGGGCAAGGCTGCTTTTGAAGAGGACATGTTTGATGCTCCTGTTAAAAAGAACGCCGACATTAACCTTTTAAAGCCCAAGCAGATTAAGGAATTCCTTGACGACTTCGTTGTCGGACAGGATGAAGCCAAGGTGGTGCTTTCTGTTGCGGTATATAACCATTACAAGAGAGTTACATCACAGGCTGATCTTGATGTGGAACTTCAAAAGAGTAACATTATTATGCTTGGACCTACAGGTTCAGGTAAGACTTATCTTGCACAGACACTTGCAAAAATTATCAATGTACCTTTTGCCATCTGTGATGCTACTACACTTACTGAGGCCGGATACGTAGGTGAAGATGTTGAAAATATCTTGCTTAAGCTTATTCAGGCAGCAGATTACGATGTAGAAAAAGCAGAGTATGGTATCGTCTATATCGACGAGATTGATAAGATTACAAAAAAGAGTGAGAACGTATCAATAACCAGAGATGTATCGGGTGAAGGCGTACAGCAGGCACTCCTTAAAATCATCGAAGGTACTATGGCATCAGTTCCTCCTCAGGGCGGCAGAAAGCATCCTCAGCAGGAACTTATCCCTATTGATACCACTAATATACTTTTCATCTGCGGTGGTGCATTTGACGGACTAGAGACCATCATTGAACAGAGACTTAATAAGAAGTCCATCGGTTTCAATTCTGAGATAACCAAGAACAATGTACTTGAAAAGAGCAATCTTTTTAAGGAAGTTACACCGCAGGATCTCGTTAAGTTCGGACTTATTCCCGAGTTTGTCGGAAGAGTACCCATCAGCGTAGCTCTTGACGGACTTGATGAAGAAGCACTTGTTAAGATTATCAAAGAGCCTAAAAACTCTATGGTTAAGCAGTATAGTGCATTATTCAAGCTTGATGACGTTAATCTCTTCTTCGACGAAGATGCGATAAAAGAGATAGCAAAAGAGGCATATGAACGTAAGACAGGTGCCAGAGGTATCCGTTCCATTATGGAAAAGGTCATGATGAAGACCATGTTTGAGATACCGTCTGATGACAGCATTACGGAATGCCATATAACCAAGGATTCAATCTTAGGATTATCCGAGCCGGTAGTGGTAAGAAAGAAATAATCTAAGGGGCAAGCAATTGCCCCTTTTCTAATATTTCATGAGGATACTAATATGAAGATAAAAAGTGTTAATCTGGAAACTGTATGCGGCGTTACAAGTAAGTTACCCAACAACTCTCTTCCTGAATTTGCTTTTGCAGGAAAGAGTAATGTAGGCAAGTCGTCTCTTATTAACGCATTCATGAATAGAAAATCCCTTGCCAGGATATCTTCACAGCCCGGTAAGACTCAGACTATCAACTACTATAACATTAATAATGAGATGTACCTTGTAGATCTTCCCGGATACGGCTACGCCAAGGTTAGCGAGTCTGTCAAGCAACAGTGGGGCAAGATGATAGAGAGATACTTAAAAAAGTCTCCTACACTTAAGGCAGTATTTTTGCTTGTAGATATCAGACATGAACCCTCTGCCAATGATGTACAGATGTTTGACTGGATTAATGCTAATGGATTTGACCCGATAGTAATTGCTACAAAGGCAGATAAAATATCCAAGGGAGCGGTACAAAAGCAGGTATCAATCATTAAAAAAACTCTTAAGTGTCAGGCTGATACAATCATCATTCCTTTTTCTGCTGAAGACAAGAGAGGACTAGAAGATATATACGCCATTGCAGACAAGTATTTGGCTGAAATTAACGGTCAAAACAATTAATTAAGATTATATAAAACTTTTTCTTGACTTAGGTATTTAAGTTGGATATAATAGTCGTTGCGAGTTGAAAACACGCGTTTCGGGGTGTGGCTCAGTTTGGCTAGAGCGCTGTCTTAGGGAGGCAGAGGTCGCAAGTTCAAATCTTGTCACTCCGATTGACAAAAAAAGGACATACGAAAAAACGTGTGTCCTTTTTGATTTATACGCATTTTTTTCTGTATTTTTGCATATCGCTGTGATATAATAAATCTGTGTTTTTAGACATAGAAATACGCAAAAAGCATTTTGGGCGAGGTGACAATTATGGAAAGCAAAATACTACTTGAAACCGGTACCAATGAACTTGAAGTTTTGGAGTTTACAATTGCCGGCAATTCATACGGAATTAACGTTGCAAAGATCAGAGAGATTATCAATTATCAGCCTGTAACTCCAATACCTAATGCTCATCCAAGCATCGAAGGTATATTTATGCCGAGAGATACAATGATCACAGCTGTCAGTTTGTCTAACTGTCTTCAGCTTGGTGATTCACAGCCTGGCGGATTATTCATCATAACCAATTTTAATAAACTTGATTGTGCTTTTCATGTTGAGAACGTTGTAGGTATTCACAGAGTATCATGGACACAGATCATGAAACCCGAGGCAACATTTGCTAATGCCAACGAAGGTATATCTACAGGTATCGTTAATATAAATGGTAAGCTCATTGTTATTCTTGACTTTGAGAAAATTGTTGCAGATATCAATCCCGAGACAGGCATTCAGGTATCAGAGATTGAAGCACTTGGTGTGAGAGAGAGAAGCACTGTTCCCATTCTTTTTGCAGAAGACTCTGCTTTGCTTAACAAGCTTGTTAAGGATTCGCTTACCAAGGCGGGATATGTCAATGTTATGAGTACCGAAAACGGACAGGAAGCTTGGGATATCCTTTGCGATGCCAAGAAGAAAGGTGTTCTTCACGAAGTATGTAAGTGCCTTATTACAGATATCGAAATGCCCAAGATGGACGGCTTAAGACTTACAAGACTTGTAAAAGAAGATCCTGAGTTCAGCAAGATACCGGTTGTTATTTTCTCATCACTGATTAGTGAAGAGATGCGTAGAAAAGGTGAATCGATAGGCGCTAACGCGATGCTTTCGAAGCCTGAGATCGGCAACCTGGTTAAAGAAGTGGATGCGCTTGTAAAATAAGAATTAACGGCCGGGATAATATCTCGGCTGTTTTACATTTATATTACTCATAATAAGGGGAATTGGAGCACGGATTAGATGGCATCATCGGATGAATTATTAGACGAATTGAATACAAGTGATGTAGCAGATATCGTTAACGGTAACGATGCTGATGCATTTATCGACAGTCTCAAGGATAATGATGTCATGGATCTTCAGAGCATTCTCCTTGATGACAAACCCGAGACAGAAGACTTACTTACAAACTTAAACTTCGATACAGCTGAAGGAGTAGAGGAAGTTACTGAAGAACCTTCAGTTGATCCTGCTGTTGAGGAAGTCGTAGAAGAACCTTCAGTTGAGACTGCTGTTGAGGAAGTCGTAGAAGAACCTGCAGTCGAAGAAGTTATAGAAGAACCCGTCGTAGAGGAAGTAGTTGAAGAAGACGGCACAGGAATTCCCGAAGACCTACTTACTAACCTTAACTTCGACGGTGTGGTTGAAGACGGAACATCCGGATTATCCGATGAACTTGTTTTCGAAAGTCTCGAAGGCAATAAGACTTCTGATGTAGAAGAAATAGTAGACATGGCGGATGCGGATGCCAAGCTTCCCGAGGATATCCTTTTATCGAGTGATACAGAGGAAGTTGTAGATATGGATGAAATCGATGCCATCCTTTCGGATGTATCGGATATCCATCCTGAGCGTACAAAATCCGCAGAAGAACTTGAAGAGCAGATTGCCAGATACGAGGCAGATCCTGAAGGTGTGGAAGAAGAACTTCTTGCAAAAGCAGAAGCAGATGAAGGCTCATCAGAGGATGGTATCAATTTTGAGTCTCTCGATGCAGACGAAGCAATTGCCGCGGGAGCAGGACTTAATCAGGAAGAACCTGCCGTTGAAGAAGTAGAAGAAATTGAGAACGTTGAAGATGTTGAAAATATTGAGAATATAGAAGATATCGAAAACATCGAAGGCGTTGAAAATGTCGAAGATATAGAGAATGCCGAAGAAGCAGCTGATGAGGAAGAAATTGCGGATATTCCGGAATCAGATATGGAACCCGCTATTTCTGATGACTTTTTAAGCAGTCTTGAAAATGTTGACGAGATGCTTGCGGAAGTCGAAAACAAGGCTAACGAAGAGACAGAGAAGATAGCTAAAGAGAGAGAAAGCTCTGACAATAAAGATGAGGACATTAATGAGATTAACGATATTCTTGTTAAGTCCGATAACAACGAGGCCATCAATGATGACCTTATTTCCATGATTGAAAACATCAATCAGGAAGAAGAAGTCGGTGGTATGTTTGATGAAGATATCAAGAGACCCATATCAGACGATTCTGCGGTAGAGAACGCAGAAGCTTCCGAAGAGGAAGACGGCAAAAAGAAGAAAAAGGAAAAGAAAAAGAAAGAGAAGAAGAAAAAAGGAAAAGGTTCAGAAGGTGAGGCTCAGGAGGGCGCATCTGATGGCAACTTAGAATTTGATGATAAAGAGCCCAAGAAGTCAGGTTTCTTTGCGAAGCTTTTCGGATTCATGTTTGATGAAGGCGATGATGAAGAAGAGGAGAAAAAAGAAGGCGAAGAGGCAGCTGCAGAAGGCGGCGACAAGAAGGCTAAGAAGGGCAAGAAGGATAAGAAGAAGGGCAAGGGCAAAGGTGAGGCCAAGGGCAATGATGCCATAGAGGCTGAACTTGAAGAAGAAGACAAGAAAGCCAGCAAGAAGAAAGAGAAGAAAGAAAAGAAGCCCAAGAAGGAAAAGAAACCTAAGAAGGCTCCTGAGGGTACGGAAGAAAAGCCCGGTAAGCCCGCAATCGGCACAAGAGGCATTGCGCTTACAATGGCGTTCTGCTTTACCATCTTAGCACTTGTTATGATTGGTGCATATGAAGGCCCCAAGATCTTAGCTAAGACAGAGGCTAGAAAAGCATACTATGAGGGCGACTACGAGACAGCCAGCAACAAGTTATATGGCATGAGCTTAAGTAAGTCCGATCAGTTGATATTTAAGAAATCTTCACTTCTTTACAAGCTTGAACTTCATAAAGAAAAGTATGATTCATATAAGCTTATGGGCAAGAGAAAAGAAGCGCTCGATGCACTTTTATCTGCCATGGCTGAATGTGACAATGTTTACACTGACGCTAAGCTTTTGATGATAGAAGATGAAGTTGATGCATTTAAGAAGCAGATGGCTGATATTCTTAAGAGCGAATATGATGTATCTTACGAAGAGGCCGATGCAATCAACCAGTTAAAGCCTGTATATTATACAATAGCTGTGGAGAATATCTTAATTGGTGCCAATTACGACGAAGGCTTCGGTCCTGAAAAAGAGGAAGAAAACATACCTGAGCCCGTGGAAGAGAAAAAAGAGCCGGAACTAGATGATATATTACCGGAAGAACAATCTATTCTTAACGAGATGGAGAACTAAAAATGATAGCTATAATAGATTATGATGCCGGAAACATTGCGAGCGTTGAGAAGGCTGTTAAAAAGTTAGGCTACGAATGTATCGTAACCAGAGACAAGGAAGTATTACAAAAAGCGGATAAGCTTATTCTTCCCGGTGTAGGTGCGTTCAAAGATGCTATGGATAAGTTGAATGAGTACGGCTTGACTGATATAGTCAAAAAACTCGTTCTTGAAGATAAGAAGCCTATTTTAGGAATATGTCTCGGACTTCAGCTTATGTTTGAGTCGAGCGAAGAGAATCCCGGAGTCGAGGGCCTGTCACTTCTTAAGGGTAAGATAGTCAGACTTCCTGAAGGGGATGACAGAAAGATTCCCCATATGGGATGGAACTCTCTCGAATTTCCTAAAAAGAGCAAGTTATTCGAAGGTGTCGTAAAGGGCAGCTTTGTTTACTTTGTGCATTCGTATTATCTTCAGGCTGAAGATGAGAATGTGGTTGCAGCAATCAGCAAGTACGGTGCCGATATTCATGCGGCTGTTGAGTGGGAGAATATATATGCCACTCAGTTTCATCCCGAAAAAAGCTCTGCTGTAGGTCTTAAGATTTTAAGTAATTTCCTGGAGGCATAGATGCATACTAAAAGAATTATACCCTGCCTTGATGTCAATGCCGGAAGGGTTGTTAAAGGTGTCAATTTTGTTAATCTCATAGATGCAGGTGATCCTGTGGAGTGCGCGCTGGCTTATGATAAAGCCGGAGCGGATGAACTCGTCTTTTTGGATATCACTGCCAGCTCCGATGCCAGAGATACTGTCGTAGATATGGTTCGCGCGGTTGCTGAAAGCGTGTTTATTCCTTTTACGGTTGGTGGCGGCATCAGAACCGTGGATGATTTTAAGAAGATACTTAGAGAGGGAGCTGATAAGGTTGCGGTTAATTCAGCAGCTATTATGAATCCTCCTCTTATCGCTGAAGCTGCGGATAAGTTTGGCTCACAGTGCGTAGTTGTTGCAATTGATGCAAAAAGAAGAGCCGATGGCAGCGGATGGAATATATTTAAAAACGGCGGAAGAGTCGATATGGGCATCGACGCCGTAGAATGGGCTATAAAAGCATGCGAACTCGGAGCGGGAGAGATACTTCTTACAAGTATGGACTGTGACGGTACCAAGAATGGCTATGATATTGAGCTTACAAAAGCAATATCTTCAGAAGTAAAAGTACCTGTTATTGCATCCGGTGGTGCAGGAACAGTGGAACACTTCAAAGAGGCTCTGACTCTTGGTGGCGCGGATGCAGCTCTTGCAGCAAGCTTATTCCATTTCAAAGAATTAGAGATTCGCGAAGTCAAGAAGTACCTCGCTAACGAAGGAATTCCCGTGAGGTTATAGTTATGCCGCCTATTACAGGAGAATGGGAAGAGGCTCTCAAGGGAGAGTTTTCCAAGGATTATTACAAGAGTTTGTATAAAAGACTTGGCGAGGAATACGCGCATTACAAGGTATTTCCGCCTAAGCAGGATATATTTAATGCGTATCATTATACGCCTCTTGATAAAGTCAAGGTGGTTATTTTAGGACAGGATCCCTACCACGATGACAATCAGGCTCACGGCCTCTGTTTTTCGGTAAGAGAGGGAATAGAAGCACCTCCATCACTTTGCAATATCTACAAGGAATTGCAGGATGACTTGGGATGCTACATTCCTAACAACGGATGCCTTACAAAATGGGCATCACAGGGCGTATTCCTACTCAATGCGGTACTTACGGTCAGGGCTCATAAC
>JAEEQX010000056.1 GCA_016285575.1 Lachnospiraceae bacterium | reverse complement strand
CTTCACCCTTCAGTAAACTTAGGTATCATCAAGTTCCTTGGTTTCGAGCAGATCTTCAAGAACTCACTTACAACACTTCCTATCGGTGGTGGTAAGGGTGGTTCAGACTTCGATCCTAAGGGCAAGTCTGATCGTGAAATCATGGCATTCTGCCAGAGCTTCATGACAGAGCTTTACAAATACATCGGCGCTGACGAAGATGTTCCTGCTGGTGACATCGGTACAGGCGCAAGAGAAATCGGCTTTATGTTCGGTCAGTTCAAGAGAATTAAGGGAACATACGAAGGCGTTCTTACAGGTAAGGGACTTACATACGGTGGTTCACTTGCCAGAACACAGGCTACAGGTTATGGTCTTCTTTACTTAACAGAAGAGATGGTTAAGTGCCATGGCGATAAGATGGAAGGCAAGACAGTTGCAGTATCAGGTTCAGGTAACGTTGCTATCTACGCTATCGAGAAGGCTCAGCAGCTTGGTGCTAAGGTTGTTACATGTTCAGATTCTACAGGTTGGATTTATGATCCCGAAGGAATCGACCTTGCACTTCTTAAGGAAGTTAAGGAAGTTAAGAGAGCACGTCTTACAGAATACAAGGCAGGCAGAGCATCAGCTCAGTACTTCGAGAAGAAGAACGGTGAGCATGGCGTATGGCAGTACAAGGTTGACATCGCTCTTCCTTGTGCTACACAGAACGAACTTGATCTTGAAGATGCTAAGATGCTCGTTGCTAACGGCGTACAGTATGTAGCAGAAGGTGCTAACATGCCTTCAACAATTGAGGCTACTCAGTACTTCCAGAAGAACAACGTACCTTTCGTTGGCGGTAAGGCTGCTAACGCAGGTGGTGTTGCTACTTCAGCTCTTGAGATGAGCCAGAACTCTGAGAGACTTTCATGGAGCTTCGAAGAAGTTGATGCTAAGCTTAAGGGTATCATGGTTGGTATCTACCACAACATCGACGATGCTGCAAAAGAGTACGGCATGGAAGGCAACTACGTTGCAGGTGCTAACATCGCAGGCTTCAAGAAAGTTGTTAATGCTATGGAAGCTCAGGGCGTTTGCTAATTAACAATTCACTATATAATACAAGGAAGGATGTCGTCAGGCATCCTTCTTTTTGTTTCTTTTTATATATTTCTGATGTTATTTTAGTCGAATAAATACATAGTAAAAACACTTTTTTGTATGATACTATTAATAAGTGGGGTAATGAAGAGTTGAGTAAATAATTGCTTAATAATGTGGAGGGTTTTATGGTAAAGGACAGAATTATCTATGTAAACATTAACGTTACTAAGGGCGGAGACGGAAGCGAGAAGCATCCGTTTAAGAACATCAATGACGCCGCTCAGATTGCGAAAGCGGGCGATACGGTTTTGGTGGCGCCCGGAATATATCGCGAGTATGTATGCCCTAAGAACAAAGGTGAAGAAGACAATCGTATTGTATATAAGTCTGAAAAGCCTCTCGGCGCTGTTATTACCGGCTCGGAAGTTTTAAAGGACTGGACGCATTATGAGGGTGATGTATGGACAGCCAGGGTGGATAACGGAATCTTCGGTTCATATAATCCTTATACCACCTATGTATGCGGAGATTGGTATTTCGCGCCAAAGGTTCGTCACACCGGTGCTGTATTTTTTAACGACCGCATGATGTACGAAACAGTCACGCTTGAAGAAGGTATCGAGGGTGAAGCAGATCCTTATTCATGGGTTCCCGACGAATCAAAATACAAATGGTTCTCTGTTGTCGAAGGCAACGAGACTGTGTTCTATGCCAACTTCAAAGGCAAGAATCCCAACGAAGAAAAGGTGGAGATAGCGGTCAGAAGAAACTGCTTTATGCCTGATAAAAATGGTGTTGATTATATTACCGTCAGCGGTTTTGCGATTGAAAAAGCGGCTACGACATGGGCTCCTCCCGCAGCATATCAGGATGGTATGATCGGACCTCATTGGAGTAAGGGATGGATAATAGAAGACTGTGAAGTAAGCAACAGCAAGTGCTGCGGTATATCTCTCGGCAAGTATCGCGATGAAGAAAACGATATGTATTTTTATACCAAGCATGTCAAGAGTCCCACTCAGATGGAGAGGGATGCGGTATGCAGAGGACAATATCACGGCTGGACCAAGGAGAATATCGGACATCATATCATCAGAAGATGCCATGTTCACCACTGCGAGCAGACAGGTATTGTCGGAAGGATGGGAGCGGTATTTTCTGTTATAGAAGACTGCCATATTCATCACATCTGCAATTCGGCGCAGCTTGGCGGAGCTGAGACGGCAGGCATAAAACTTCATGCGGCGATAGATGTTATCATAAGACGCAATTACATTCACAATTGTATCGAAGGCGTGTGGCTTGACTGGGAGGCACAGGGCGCGAGAATCACACAGAATCTCATGCATGACAATCATCGTCCTGACGGAGTTCTTGCAAGAGAAGGCTCGATGTTTTCCAATGATATTTTTATAGAAGTAGGTCATGGACCGACATTGATTGATAATAATGTTCTGATGTCAAAAGTATCTCTTACGATGCCTTCCGAAGGAATAGCGTGCGTGCACAATCTGATGTTGGGTTCTTTTACATATTTGAATTCGGGTGTGGACGATGTGGTTAACGGTCAGAGAGAACCCAGATATACACCGTATCATATTAAGCACAGAACCGAAGTATGCGGCTTTATGACCATACTTCACGGAGATGACAGGATATATAACAATATTTTGGTTCAGCATTATCCCGTTACCGATAAGCAAAAGACAGTAAAAGAAGCCGATTATGAGGTGGCAGGAACCGGCGCATTTGACATATTCCCTTCATATGAAGAATGGTTCAAGGGTTCGATGCCCGACACGGATCCCGATATGCTCAAGATGTCGGAATTCTTCTTTGGACATCTTCCTGTATGGATAAGCGGCAATGCATACTTTAATGGTGCAACTGTCAGCAAGCATGAAAAGAATGCTTTTGAAGATAAGGGAAACAGAGTAGACATTAAGCTTATCAATGACAACGGAAAGATAAGTATAGATACCAACATCTATGAATTGCTTAAGGACTTTAACGTTGGAATGATCAACAGTGACATTTTGGGTTGTGCTTTTGAGAGTGAAGAAAGATTTGAGAATCCGGACGGAACAGAGATTGTATTTAACAAAGATTTCTTTGGCAATGACAGAGGAACGAGCATTATACCCGGTCCGTTCGCATGCGGTGAGTGCGCAAAAGAAGTATTGTTTTCGATAATATGACGGATTAAGAAATAAGAAATAATTAAAGCCAAATAATTAAAGCATATAGTGCTGACTTAATAGGTCAATTTATAAAAAATCAATTATGGAAAATCCCATCTTAAAAAAGGTGGGATTTTTCACATTATGTTCACAATTATTTTTTTAAAAAAGTGTTGACATTAAAAATAAATTGCGTACAATTAAATTGTACACAATCAATATTTGATTAACTATAAATTCAAAGGAGGCAAACATATGGGATTTTATGATTTATCAGTTACAGCACGAGATGGTAGCGAAGTATCAATGAATGATTACAGAGATAAAGTTGTGTTGGTAGTTAATACAGCAACAGGCTGTGGATTCACACCGCACTATAAACCGCTTGAAGAGATGTATGAGAAATTACATGATAAGGGATTAGAGATTATCGATGTACCTTGCAATCAGTTTGCAGGTCAGACTCCGGGTACAGATGAAGAGATACATGAGTTTTGCCAGTTAAAATACAACACTCAATTCCCTCAGATGAAAAAGAGTGATGTAAATGGTGACAATGCAATAGAACTCTTTAAGTATCTCAAGTCTCAAAAGACCTTCGAGGGATTTGGCAAAGGACCAAAGGCACTCGCAATGTCAGCAATGCTTAAGAAGATAGACAAGGATTATAAGAACAACGCGGAGATCAAGTGGAACTTTACCAAGTTCGTAGTTAACCGTCAGGGCGAAGTAGTTAAAAGATTTGAGCCGACTGAAGATATGAAGGAGGTAGCGCGATTCGTAGAGTCGTTGATTTAGCCCTATAATAAGATATACTATATAGATGAAATTCATTAGTAAAAGAAATTTTTATTCTAGGAAGAGGAATCTAAATGAGTAAGTATGATTGTTTAAAACTAGAAAACCAATTATGTTTTCCGCTTTATGCCTGTTCCAAGGCTGTGACCAGACACTACAAGCCGTTGCTTGACGAGTTTGACCTTACATATACTCAATACATAACTATGATGGCTATGTGGGAGAGAAAGAGTGCAAGTGTTAAAGACATAGGCGAATGCCTGTATCTTGATTCAGGCACACTCACACCGGTAATTAACAAGCTTGAAAGTAAGGGCTATATAGAAAAGCACAGAAGTAATGATGATGCCAGAGGCGTTGTGGTTACTGTTACGGATGCGGGAATGAAACTTAGAGATAAGATGGTAAAAGTTCCTACGTCCATGGGCGGATGTGTGGACCTAAGTGAGAAAGAAGCTCAAGAGCTTTACAGACTATTATACAAAATACTTGGTCATTTTGATGAGATTGATAATATAGAATAAACAGTTGAAGATGGTGTAAAACAGATTTAAAAGGAGGAAACGATTATGGCAGTTATGCATATCAGTGAAGCAGAATTTGAAGAGAAGGTATTAAAGAATACAAAACCCGTATTTGTAGATTTTTATGCTACATGGTGTGGCCCTTGCCAGATGATGGCGCCTATACTTGAAGAGATATCCAATGAGAACCCTGATGTGGATTTCGTTGCAATCGACACAGACGAAGCAGAAGAACTTTCTGCTAAGTATGGTGTAATGAGTATCCCCAATATGATGCTTTTCAAGAATGGTGAAGTTGCAGACAGAATACTTGGTAAGCAGTCCAAGCAGATTATCACGGACTTCATTAAGAAATAATATTATATGTTTTGTGACGAATGAAATAATAAAAAACTCCCTCTAAATTTGAGGGAGTTTTTTATGATATTTAGATTAAATTACTCTTCTTTTGCGGGTAATGTCTGAACGAATGCGAGATATAGAGATGTTATTGCGCATCCAAGAAGAACGCCTCCTACGATGTCAGTGAACCAGTGAACACCGCTTATCATTCTTCCGAGAGCCATCATTGATGCAAACACAGCACTTGCAATAACTACGCATGATCTCAATGCACCTTTTTTGATTCTGTATATTGCATATACTATCGCACTACCGAATACTGCAACTGCAAGCATTGTGTGAGATGAAGGGAAAGATGCTTCAAGTTCGCCTTCATCAAGAACTGGTCTATAGTTGATAACGATTACTTCAAACAATACATAAAACAAAATTGTGATAATGTATGCAGCACCCATTCCGTATATGGCGGGATCAACTTTCTTGAGGCTCTTGTTTTTTATAAGTTGTATTAATCCAAGCAAAGCGAATGCACCAATATACATAAAAGAGAATAGTGCGATAATTTTAGTCAACTTATAGAATAAATCATTGTATTGAAAGATATGCGCAAAGAATCCGTTAATTGATGCAAGACCTACTGATGAACCAAGAGGTCCGATTGCTTGTACATCTGCTAACTTAACAACAGATGTGTATATTATAAACATTACGAATAATATTGCCGGTGCAAGATATTTTTTTGCTTTCATTTTTTGAGTTCCTTTTATAAATTTGATTTGTATATTGAAAATGAATTAATTAATTTTTACAAATATAATAAAATTCAATTTTTATGGTTGATTATACATTAAGTTCCTTGAGCTGGTTGACCATCGACATAGCGTCTTCAGTGTAGTAATCCGCGTCGATTTCTTTTGCAATCTCTTCTGTGAGCACTGCGCCGCCTACAAGAATCGGTGCCTTGCAGTCATTGGCTCGAAGAGCCTGTATAGTACGCTTCATATTTTCTACTGTAGTTGTCATAAGCGCGCTGAGTCCAATTGCTTTTGGATTGTACTTCTTATATGCATCTACGACACTGTCTACAGGGATGTCTTTTCCAAGATCGATTATTTCATATCCGTAACTTTCGCATACAACCTTGACGATATTTTTGCCGATATCGTGTATATCGCCCTCTACAGTACAGATAAGTACAGGACCTTTCTTATCGCTGCTTACAGTGAAGTGTTTTTGTACTTCTGCGAATGCAACCTTAGCAGTTTCCGCAGCCTGGATAAGCTGAGGTAGGAAAGTCTTACCTGAGTCATAATCTTTTCCGACTTTATTAAGAGCGGGGATAATAGTCTCGTTAATCAAAACCATGGGATCGGTTGCTTCGAGTTCTTTAGCTGTTATTTCTCCAACCTCATCTTTTAATCCTTTTATAATGCAAAAGCCTACATCTTTTTTTGCAGAGCTTGTACCGGCACCAGCGGATGCACCATTACTTGGAGCGGCACCATCTTTAGGAGCAGCAACAGTCACTGTCTGCACAACGACATTTTCCTGGTTTTTAATATATTCAATACATCCCTCATCAATGTTGTAGATTACATTGAAAGCATCAATGCAATCCATCAATGCTCTGTCGAGAGGATTGATGATAGGTAGCTTAAGACCGCACTGCATAGCAAGTGTTAAAAATGTTCTGTTGATAAGAGGCCTGTTAGGAAGACCGAATGATATATTGGATACACCAAGCGCTGATGATAAGCCCATATCAGTAATTGTCTTAAGAGCTTTCAATGTCTCAGCAGCTTCTTTTTGCTGCGCAGATACTGTGAGAGTAAGACAATCGATAACAAGATCTTTTTTGGTTAATCCGTACGTCTCTGCTTTCTTGATTATCTTCTCTGCGATAGCGACTCTTTCTTCGCATAACTTGGGAACTTCCTCAGCAAGCGCCAGGCCGATTACTACGCCACCATATTTTACTGCTGTAGGGAATACTGCATCCATAACGACGTCTTTTCCGTTAACAGAGTTAATGAGAGGTTTTCCATTATATACACGGCATGCTGCTTCGATTGCATCTGCGTTGGATGAATCAATCTGAAGAGGAATGGATACTACTTCCTGAAGCATGGGAATAATCTTTTTCATTACGGCTGCTTCGTCGATTCCGGGTAAGCCCACATTAACGTCGAGGACTTTTGCACCTGCGTCTTCCTGCGCGATTGCTTCCGATATAAGAAGATCATAGTTTTCTTCTCTAAGAGCAGCCTGAAGTTTTTTCTTACCTGTGGGATTAAGTCGCTCGCCACATACGCGTACACTTTCATCAAGATATACTGTAGTGGTTGAACTTGATACCGCAGTTCTGTAAGGAACGTTTCGTTCTTTTACATCTGCAGGGAAGAATTCTTTTTCAGCTTTAATAAATGCGGGAGATGTTCCGCAACAACCACCGATAATTGCGATACCTTCATCGCGAACGTTAGCGAGTGCATCTATAAACATCTCGGGAGTTAATTCGAATACTGTTTTACCATCCTTTAATGTAGGGAGGCCGGCATTGGGCTGGATGAGGACGGGCTTATGTGATTTCTCAAGTAGTATCTTGATAACAGGCTCGAGTTCCTTGGGTCCTAACGAACAGTTAACGCCAATTGCATCAACTTTCAAACCTTCCATTACATTGATATATGTTTCAGGATTGGTACCTGTCAGAGTTCTCTGGCTCTTGTCAAAAGATACCGATACGAAGACAGGCTTGTCACAGTTTTCTTTTGCTGCGAGTACGCCGGCTTTCAATTCATATAAATCTCCGAATGTTTCGAAGATTACAACATCGATATCATCTTTTACGCATACAATCTGCTCTTTGAAGAGCTCGTATGCTTCGTCAAAAGTCAATGTGCCTATAGGCGCTAAAAGTTCTCCTATAGGTCCTATATCAAGAGCGATATATGAATCCTTTTCACGACCAAGATTCTTTCTTGCGGTATCAGCTATCTTAACAGCAGCTTTTATCATTTCGGTGTTTTTATATTTTGCACGACTCATCTTGTGAGCATTGGCACCGAATGTATTGGTAGTGATAAAATCTGCACCTGCATTAAGATAATCCTCGTGAATGGCGGCTATCATATCAGGTCTGTCTATATTAAGTTCTTCGGGGATTGCTCCGACTGAGAGACCGCGAGCTTGAAGCTGCGTTCCCATTCCGCCGTCAAAGAATAATGTTTTTTTGCCTAAAAGTTCTAGCATAGCGGGTTGTCCTTCCGTAATTTAATATCACGCGTTATTGGATTACGTGATTAAGAGTTATAGCAACGATAACCTTCCTTTCGAAGTGAGCAGGAATTGAGTCTAATACAATGCGCACATGTCGGTGCAGTTTTCTTTCCAAGACCACACATGGTTATCATTGATTTTTGCGGTAGCATCATATTGTTGGATGCTTTATAGATTCCGATCTTCTTAGATATTGATAGAGCGTCAAGAATAATATAATTGAGTTTTATTGGAATATCTCCGTAACCGGGAGCAAATCTGAATGTATGCTCTCCGAGATTGAGACTTTTTTCATATTCGTCTGTCAGATATTCAAGATAAGAAGAAGCTAATGCATCATATATCACGGCGCTACTCATATCTCGAGCCTGAAGTTTTTTTGAATAAGCATCAACATCAACTCCGAGTGTAGTTGCGAATACTACAACATCCTTACATCCATCAAGGTAGAAGACGAGGTCTTCGGAGGATGAAGTCAATTCTGAATCAATATTCATCAGGTTATCGACAGTTAAAAACTCATGCTGTCCTTTGAATCTGACGTTCTTGTTTAATTCAAGAAATATATCAAGTGCTTTTTGGTTAAACTCTTCGTCAACCTTTAAAACGTCCACCCTCATATATCTGCATGCGAGTGGAAATATTCTATTGAAGATTTCAGTATCTTTATTCATTAATGATATTTAATCAAATAATCTAAGTTTTATTTTTCTAGTGATTAGTTAAAGTCTAAGCGTTAACTATGTTTTTAACGCCCTCACATATTTTCTTTGCTACAACGGGATTATTCATTGTATACAAGTGAATTCCGTCAACATCATGCGCAAGAAGATCGATTATCTGGCTAAGAGCAAATGACATTCCTGCGTCAAACATAGCATCCTTATTGTCTCCGAATCTGGTAATAATTCTCTGGAAGTTCTCAGGCAAATCAGCACCACACATTGTTACCATTCTGCTTATCTGCTTAGCGTTAAGTGCGGGCATAATACCGGGAGTAATAGGGACATCTATACCTGCGATTCTGCATGTTTCAACGAACTCATAAAAGGTCTGATTGGAAAAGAAAAGCTGAGAGAGCAATACATCTGCGCCGGCATCAACTTTTTTCTTGAGATTTTTCATCTCATCGATTTTACCTTCTGATTCGGGATGAATCTCAGGATAACAAGCGCCTGCTATACAAAAGTCGTACTTTTCTTTGAGATATACTATAAGGTCGGATGCGTGGGGAAATACATCCTTCTTAGGCACGTTGGGATTGATATCTCCACGAAGTGCAAGGATATTGTCGATTCCTGCATCTTTTATCTCTTTTGCAAAATCATCTATTTCGTTCTTATCATAGTAGAGACCTGTAAGGTGAACTACGGGCTCAGTATGATAAGTATCCTTAATCTTTTTAGCCAAAGAAATGGTCTTAGAGTTATTAGCAAGACCACCGGCACCGAATGTAACGGATATATAATCGGGATGAAGATCCGATAAAATCTCAAGAGTAGGATCTATGTTATCGAGTTCCTCATCCTTTTTGGGAGGAAATATTTCGAATGATAAGATTGTCTTTTTCTGATTGTAAATATCTGTGAGTTTCATTTTATCCCCTTGTGTAAATTAATTATTCAATATACAATAATCATCATCTTTTTACAAAATCATACAGATACGGTTATCAGTCGGTTGGATACCGATTGTTTATTTTTTTGTAAATAAAGATGAGTAAGCTATGTTTATTTTTCACGAAAACATAATATTTATAACATAATATTTCCTATATTTATATACTATATATTGAAAAAAGTAAGTAAGCAACCACAAAAGTGCTGCGAATTCAAACTTTTTTGAGTATTTTGTTGACACACACGGACACTTTTTATATAATATTTCCTGCGAGTCTTTCGAGAAAGGCTCTTTTTATGGAGTTTACCGCCGGCCCGGACATCCGTCGGTTTACGTTATAAAGGTTTCTCATGAAGATGGATGGAGATCTTCTTGGGAGTAATATTATGGAGGAAACAAAGATGAAATCTTATATGGCAAGCCCTGCTACCATTGAAAGAAAATGGTATGTAGTAGATGCTGAAGGCCAGACACTTGGTCGTTTAGCAAGCGAGGTTGCTAAGGTATTAAGAGGAAAGAACAAGCCCACCTTCACACCTCACATTGATACAGGTGATTATGTAATCATTATCAACGCAGAGAAGATTGCAGTAACAGGTAAGAAGATGGAGCAGAAGACATACTTCAGCCATTCCGATTACGTAGGTGGTGACAAGCAGGTTGTTCTTAAGGAAAAATTAGCTAAGCATCCCGAAGAAGTAATCGAACATGCAGTTATAGGTATGCTTCCCAAGGGACCTTTAGGAAGACAAATGTTCAAGAAGTTATTCGTGTATGCAGGACCTGATCACAATCATCAGGCTCAGAAGCCCGAAGTATTAACATTTTAACCTAAAGTTCGATAAGGAGGAATAAATAATGGCTAAGAAAGCTACAGAAAAGTACTACGGTACAGGTAGAAGAAAAAAATCAATCGCCAGAGTATATGTAATGCCCGGCAAAGGAAAGATTACAATTAACAAGAGAGATATAGATGAATATTTCGGTCTTGAGACATTAAAGGTTGTTGTTCGTCAGCCCCTTGAAGCAATCGGAGCTGTAGACAAGTTTGACGTAGTTGTTACTGTTAAGGGTGGCGGAACTACAGGTCAGGCTGGTGCAATCAGACATGGTCTTGCAAGAGCACTTGTTAAAGAAGATGCTGACAACAGAGCAGTGCTTAAGAAAGAGGGTTACCTCACAAGAGATCCTCGTATGAAGGAAAGAAAGAAATACGGTCTCAAAGCAGCGAGACGTGCACCTCAGTTCAGCAAGCGTTAATATTGCTTACAAACCCCGAAAAATCAATACTTTTCGGGGTTTTTTATTTTGTGAGTATTTGTATGATTTTGACCTGATTTATTCCATTTTTTAGGGGTTAAACAGGGGTTAAATTCAAAAATGGGTTAAATTATGGGTTTAAGATAGGGAACAAAGTAGTTCGAAAAATCCGTATTTTTAATCCCCTCGTTCAAAAGGTATATTATTACCGTCTTCAGACTCTTCGCTTTTGAAGTAGTTTGTCATAATTTGTCTTAATCTGACGAAACGAAACATAGTTTATACCGACACTCAGTACCGGTTTTGTACTGAGTGTTTTTACGTTTAGGAGGATTAAGACATGTCTAAGAAGTCAGAAGTAATTAATCACATCGAATTAAAGAAAATTATTCCTTTTAAGGATCATCCTTTTCAAGTGAGAGAGGATGAAGAAATGAATATGCTGGCGGAGAGCATAGGAATGGTTGGTGTTCTTGTTCCGATAATAGTTCGTCCGATTCAAGAAGATAAATACGAACTGATATCTGGTCACAGAAGAAAACATGCCTGTGAAATGCTTGGATATTCTTCTATTCCGGCGATTATTCGTGATATTGACAGAGATGAAGCTATTGTAATGATGGTGGACAGCAATTATCAGCGTGAAGAAATATTACCAAGTGAAAGAGCCAAAGCGTATAAAATGAAATTAGAGGCTATTAAAAAACAGGGAGCCAGGAATGATTTAACTTCTGTCCAAGTTGGACAGAAGTTGTCAAAAAAGACTTCGAGGGATTTGATTGCAGAAAATAGTCCGGATAGTTCATCTCAAATACAACGCTACCTTCGTTTGAATGAACTGATTCCTGAACTGCTTCAAATGGTAGATGAGAAGAGAATAGCACTCACTCCGGCTTCAGAGCTATCCTTTTTATCCAAGGAAGAACAGGAAATGCTTTTAGAAGAGATTGAATGTATCCAGGCTACGCCATCGCTTTCTCAGGCACAACGAATGAAATCTTTATCGAAGAAGGGTTTATTAGATGCTGACATGATTACTGATATTCTATTGGAACAAAAGAAGCCTGAATGTTGGAATATGGTTATTCCCATGAATAAAATCACGAAATATTTTCCTAAATCATATACGCCGAAAGATATGGAGGAGATAATAATCGATTTACTGGGAAAATGGGCAAGAGATTTGTGATTTAATCATTTTGCCTATAGAGAATCCATTGATTTCGGTAATGATTATGTTAGAATTAAATCAATGTAATATACAAGAAATTAATTATTTAGAAATATCGCAATTTTTTTAAATAGATTAACTTCCAGTATGATGTGCTACGGAGGAGCAAAATAAAAGACTATGGAAACATTGTGTAAAGTTTCAAAAATCATAGCCAAGTCTGTAACGATACAAGAATAGTTGAAGTCAGAAAAGTGGTGGAGCAATCCATCACTTTTTATAAACTCTTTTACTCTGAGATTGCTATTTT
>JAEEQX010000143.1 GCA_016285575.1 Lachnospiraceae bacterium | reverse complement strand
GTATCGGTCATACTACTTCAGTTCCGGAAGAGTCAGATACTTTGCTGGAGTTCATACAGCAGGCTGATGCCGAGATGTATCAGGTTAAGAAGACAAAGAAGAACCATAGATGATGGAATGGCAAATCGCAATTTTTTAGCCTAAGTCATGGATACAGCCCATGACTTTTTTGTTTACAGATTCGTTATCTAAGGATAATTACCAGTTTTTATTACAGATTTAAACTTAAAGCATCTTGATATTAGGAGGAAACCCCTATGGCAGAAGATAAAAAGTTAAATCCTGAAGAACTCGAAGCCGTAGCTGGTGGAGAGTGTTTTGAAACAATGGAGGAAGCTGTTTTTCACGCAAAAGGTGTTGGTATTTGCCCGTATTGCGGAAAGGACTTTGATAAGAAATGTCCGAAGTGCGGAGAACCTTACGAGAATTCGGGTGGCCTCATTCAATGCAAAAAATGCGGAAATGTCTTTTTATCTAAATGATCAAGATCAAGGAGAATACAACTATGGCAGAAGATAAGAAGTTAAACCCGGAAGAACTGGAGAACGTTGCGGGCGGAGCAATTCTTTATAATGCAGACGGAAGTAATATTGATGGGGTAAAGAAATATAAAGTCGCAGGGATTATGAAAACTGGTCAGTATCTTAATATGTATTTTGATGATATAGAAGAAGCAAAAAGTTTTGCTAGAGCAACAGGTATTGATTCAACGCTTATAGAACAAAAATAATATACAGGAAACTCGCAATTATCTCGACTAACAAGCCCGTAAGAATGACTCTTACGGGCTTTATAAATCTCAGACAAATTATGTTAAAAATCAGACTTCTTTCAAAAATGATGTCGCAATTATGGTTTCCCAGTGGGTAATAGTAGAGGGACATTTATAACGGCAGGTCATCAATGCACATGTAGTAGACACCGAGCCTCTTGATACGCTCGTTTGCATTTTGCTTGATGTGAGTCATCTTATAAGGTTTTCTTTTTAGCTTAGCCATTAGGAAGACCAATGTACCGCCCCATATGACAGTTATATCAAACGGGTTATTCATAAGGCTTTATCATTTCCTTGATGGTCGCATCATTATAGAATTTGAGGTCTTCTTCAAACTTCTTCTCAAACTCTTTTCTTGCTAGTACAGAATAGGTCGCTTTCTTTTGTGTGTAATTAAGCCAATCATTGACCATGTTGCAGACAATATTTATGCCACCCATCCTGGTAAAGAATGTGATTTTAAGCGAAGCTCCAGTGTATTTAATCTCGGGGAACCCATAAATGCCTAATTTGCTAAAATGATCCAGTTCATATAACAAATACGCGAAATCAGAGGAAATAGCAGCCGGATCTAATAGCTTATCTGCATCGAAGACAAATCCGTATATTCCATGATTAACCTCAAATACATCAAGAAGGAGCCCTTGAGGGAGATTACGGAACAATTTTATTAGATCCGATACTGTCTCGCAGTGTTTAGCTTTATCTTTAGTATGCTTTGCAAGCTCGCTATTATAAGTATCCCTTATGTTTTGAAGAATCCCCTTTTCAAATTCTGTTTCATTGCTTGTAAATCTACCCCTCCAGCTTTTGTATTCAATTACGCGGGGATCTTTATTATCGGAATACCTGTCCAAAGAAAAAAGTTGTCGCTTGTCGTACCAATAATTCAGATATGTATTGATAATAGCATTGCGAAAATCCTCGTTGTCAAAAACGATAGCAGTCTTGCCGTCCAGTCTCTCAATATCAATAGTGTGCTGGTCCTCAAGCTCAAAGAGAACATGCATTATATCGGTTGCATTTTGGATATTTATATCGGACAGTGCTTCTACGTCAACATCCAACGCGTCAGCAATTTTCTGAAGAAGATCAGTTTTGGGAGTGCGTACATCATTCTCATACTGCCTTATCCTGTCTGCTTGAAGATTTAATTTTTCGCCCAATTCAGCTTGAGTATAGCCTCGAAGATTCCTAAAGTACCTGATTTTTTCTCCAATTGTCATATGCAATACACCTCCGTAAGTGCATTTTAACATAGACCTTGCGGAATTGTAAGACAAAAAATATAAAAAAGTGCAAAATTGTACTTGAAAAACAAGATTGACTGTTGTATAGTAGTGTAGAGTACAGTTCTGTCCTTGTAATATCAAGACGAGGACAGGAAGGTACTCGCGGTCTTTGACAATTAAATAAAAAGACCGTAAGGTACGAAACTTGTATCGGCGTTAAAATACCAAGCCAAGTTGACTCCGACCTCGCCAAGACCTCCCGAAAGGGAGAGAGCGATAAAGGGGATGAGTCAGAATCGGGGTTGCACCCCGAGGGAGGC
>JAEEQX010000142.1 GCA_016285575.1 Lachnospiraceae bacterium | reverse complement strand
TTGTCTTGTTACAGGTGCAAGTAGAGGGATTGGGGCTGCTACGACAAAAAGATTTGTTGAAGAAGGCGCGATTGTATATGCTAATATTCGGCCACCTAAAAATTTTGATAACCTATATGGCGAGATGACAGACAATAATAGCGGGAGCGTTAAGGCGTTATATTTTGACGTACGCGATGAAGTTGCATCTAAGCAAGCTATTATGCAGATAAAAAAAGAACAGGGACGTCTTGATGTTCTTGTGAATAATGCCGGCGTAATGAAGGATGCATTAATAGGGATGGTATCTATGAATCTGATAAAAGAGATTTTTGATACCAATGTACTTGGAGTAGTTAATATGCTTCAATTAGCTTCCAAACTAATGATAAAACAGAAAAGCGGAAGCATTATTAATCTTTCATCTATCGTAGGACTAGAAGGTAATGCCGGACAGTTAGCGTATTCGGGATCTAAAGGAGCTGTAGCTGCCATGACCAAAACTGCAGCAAAAGAACTTGCCCAGTATGGAATTAGAGTAAATGCAATCGCACCCGGCATGATAGATACTGACATGTATAGAAGTATTGGTGAAGAAAGAGTAAATAAGCAAGTAGAAAATATAAGGTTGGGACGCTTGGGTTCTCCTGAAGAAGTGGCCGACGCTATAGTATTTCTTGCATCTGATTTATCAAGGTATATTACAGGAGATATTATAGGAGTTAATGGTGGAGCTATAGTATAAATATATAGGAGAATACATAATGGATCTTTTAAAAGGAAAAGTTTGCCTGATTACAGGAACTGGAAAAGGTATAGGTGCTGAGACTGTACGACGTTTTGCTGAAGAAGGCGCAATTGTGTATGGAACAGATTTTATTGATGGGTGTTTAGATAGGCCTTTTAATGAATTGAGTGAAAGATATAAAACTTCCGTTTTGCCGTTATATTTTGATGTTACGGATGAGAATGCTGCTAAAGCAGCTGTTATGAAAATAAAAAAAGAACAAGGACGGCTTGACGTATTAGTTAATAATGCGGGAATCATGAAAGATAATATCATTGGAATGATTAACCATGATCTAATGCAAAAAGTATTTGAGATAAACGTTTTCGCTGTTATTAACATGATACAGCTTGCTTCTAAACTAATGATTAAGCAGAAATCGGGAAGCATTATAAATATATCAAGTATTGTTGGGGTAGATGGAGCTGCCGGACAAATGGTATATTCAGCTTCAAAAGGAGCTGTGGCTTCACTGACCAAAGCAGCATCTAAAGAGTTAAGTCCAAATGGTATTCGAGTAAATGCTGTTGCTCCTGGATTGATTAATACAGATTTATTTAGAGCAATTGGCGAAAAGAAAATTGAAGAAAATTTAGCCCGTGTTAAAATGGGGCGGCTAGGGGAGCCGATTGATGTTGCTAATGTCATAACTTTCCTGGCATCAGATTTAAGTTCTTATGTTACTGGTGAAATAATTGGTATTGATGGGGAAACTCAAGTTTAAAACAAAAAACATAGTAGAGGAGAAAAAAATATGACAAATCTGGAAAAGTATAACAATGCATTTATTGAAACCCTAGAAGTTACTGAAGATCAGCTTAAGGATTTAACTTATCAGGGGATTCCGGCATGGGATTCGGTAGGACACATGAGCCTTGTTGCAGCTCTTGAAGATGCATTTGATATCATGATGGATACCGACGACATAATTGATTTTAGTTCATATGAAAAAGGTAAGGAAATTCTGGCTAAAGCAGCTTATGGAGTTGAGTTTTAATGAATAAAATCTGGAATCTGGCAGAGCATAAGAGTAACATAGCGTTAAAAGATGAGTATGGGGAAACTCTTACATACGAGCAATTAAGCCACGAAGCGGAAGCTTTAGCGGCTGTAATAGGAGAAAGGACTCTTGTTTTTTCTCTGTGCAGAAATGAAATCGGTTCCGTTTTAGGATATGTCGGTTTTATAAATAACGGCATAGTTCCCGTACTTTTGAACAGCCATTTGGAAGAGAACCTTCTTGCGAATCTGCTTGCCACATATGAACCCAGTTTCCTGTGGGTACCTAATGATCAGGTAGAACAGTTTGCAGATGCAGAAGTAAAGTACGAAAAGTATGGCTATTCTTTATTAAAGACAGCATACAAGAAAAAGTATCCACTATATGAAGAACTCGGACTACTACTTACAACATCCGGTTCTACAGGGTCTCCGAAGTTTGTAAGACAGTCATATACAAATGTGCTTGATAATGCACAATCCATAGTCAAATATCTGGAGTTGGATTCTTTGGAAAGACCGATCACTACACTTCCGATGAATTATACCTACGGACTGTCCATTATCAATAGTCATCTTTTAG
>JAEEQX010000141.1 GCA_016285575.1 Lachnospiraceae bacterium | reverse complement strand
AGGATATAGAGTGTTTCGAAGAAGTACAACGCGGAATTCTCGATTATTTTTATGATTATATAAGTATTGTTACTGAAGAAGAAAGACAAATTAATAAGAAATTGGATGAAAGGATTCTTTCAATGATTAATAAAGTAAAAATATTGGATGAAAACTTTATGTCATTGAAAGTTGAGGATCCTTTCTTTGGTCGTACTACAGATATTAGCGATCTGATAGGGTGATAGTCGACAAGAATAATGAAAGCGGTATAATAGGTATATAAAAGGGGGATTATCTATGGTAGTAGCAATTATTCTTTCGGGCGGTACAGGAAAACGTACAGGTCTGGATGTTCCCAAACAATACTTTAAAATAAAAGACAGGATGATTATTGATTATTCACTTGAAGCCATAGCAAAATGTGATGATATAGACTATTTTTGCATAGTCGCATCTTCTTTATGGCGCGATAAGATAGAGGATAGTTTATCTTCTGATTGCAAGGATAAGTTTGTAGGTTTTGCCAATCCGGGAGACAACAGACAACTATCGATAGTCAGCGGACTTCATTTGATAAAAGACTATTTTGATAAAAATGGATATACGGCAGACACAGTTTTAATACATGATGCAGCACGTCCAAATATTACATCTAAATTACTATCTGGATATATTAAAGATCTAGAAGGTCACGATGGAGTAATGCCGGTGCTTACTATGAAAGATACTGTCTACCAGAGTGAAGATGGCAAAAAAGTATCGAAGTTATTGGATAGAAAAAAAATCTTTGCTGGTCAGGCACCGGAAGTATTTTGCTTTGATAAATACTTAAAAGCAAATGAGTCGTTGTTCCCAGAAAAGATTAAGAAGATTAATGGATCATCAGAACCGGCAATATTGGCAGGTATGGATGTAGTTATGGTTGAAGGAAGTGAATCTAATTATAAGATTACTACCAAGGAAGACCTAGATAAGTTTGTTCAAGAGCAATTAAGCAGATAACCGAGAGGAAATGCTATGAAAGCATATGTTCTACACGGAATAAATGATATTAGATATGAGGATGTTGAAAAACCATTACCCAGTGCAGATGAAGCACTAATAAAAGTTATGGCTGCTGGAATTTGTGGATCCGATATTCCTCGAATATATAAAAATGGTGCACATGTTCATCCGATAATTCCCGGACATGAGTTCTCAGGTAAAGTTGAGTCGGTTGGAGATAAGAACAATGAATATCTCGTAGGCAAAAGAGTTGGTGTATTTCCCCTCATTCCTTGCAATAATTGCGAGCAATGCCGTGATAAAAGATATGAGATGTGCAGAAATTACAATTACTTAGGTTCTCGATGCGATGGGGCATTTGCTGAATATGTAAGAGTACCTGTGTGGAATCTTATAGAAGTGCCTGAAGCAGTTTCTTTTGAGGAAGCGGCAATGCTTGAACCCTTCTCAGTGGCTGCCCATGCGATGAGGGCAATGATAGATTCTAATACTGACAGAGAAACGTCAATACTTGTTTGGGGTGCAGGTACGATAGGTCTTATGCTGGTAATACTTCTCAAGTCGGAAGGATTTAATAATATCTATTGCGTAACTAACAAGGATTTTCAAAAAGAAATCTTGATTAACGCAATCGGAATTGATTCGGAGCATGTCTTTTTAACATCAGATAATAATATCAAGTCTTTTAAAGGAGCAAATATCTGTTTTGAATGCGTAGGCAAAAACGAAACTTTGAGTTTGGTTATAAACTATGCCTTACCATCAGGCAAGATAATGTTAGTCGGGAATCCTGCATCGAATATGAGTCTTTCTAGAGACACATATTGGAAGATATTGAGGAATCAATTGACAATCAAGGGAACCTGGAATTCTTCTTTTACGAAAGAGAAGAATGACGATTGGAATTATGCGTTAGACAAACTATTCAGCAATTCGATGCCGACAGATGTACTAATTAGTCATAAATATAATCTTGATGCTCTTAAGGATGGATTTGAGTTGATGCGAGACAAGACAGAGAATTATATCAAGTGTATGTATTGTGCAAACATATGAAAGAAGGAGATATTATGGGTGGAAAAGAACTTGATTCTTTGGAAATAGCGTTCTATAAAAGATGATTTGAAGAAAGGAAAGCTGAAGGAGAAGAAGAAAGGAACTTTCAAAATAAAATCAAGAAACTCGAACTTGAAATTGAGCAGTTAAAAAGTAGTATTTAGCAAGAATATGTTGTTTTAAGTATATCTCCCGATGTAAAGTTATATAGAACTCTATGTCGGGAGAATTTTTAAATATGGAGATAAAAAGATATGATGCATGCTTACGATGAGAATCTATTATATAAAGCACAGATAACGCTTGCAAACATGCTAGATAAGGCTGTGAA
>JAEEQX010000140.1 GCA_016285575.1 Lachnospiraceae bacterium | reverse complement strand
GGTATGTATATTGTACAATCATCTTTTTCAATGAAGGCATTCCCCTTTTTAGGACTTCTCCGTTTATATGTCTTCTGCTTGGAAGCATGATTGTGGGCAGATATTCAAAAAAGATTCAAAAAAATGATAAAAAAATCAGCTCAAAAATATGAGTATTTTTGCTCGGTGGGGTGGTTTGTTAGCTTGTTATATGGTAAAATTATTTTAAGTGTGTGTATCGGAGAATGAACTGACAATTTATGTACGCAAAGGTTAAACGATTGGAAAAAATGTTCGTTTTTGCGGTTGAAGTCATAATAGTGATTATCAGCCTTGTGATTGCGTACCTTATCAGATATGGAGTTATACTTGGAGTTGATTCGTTTTTTGATCAAAACTGGCTATTATTTTTAATGCTGGGTGTATACATATCTCTTTTCTTTGCGCATGACTGGAATTATAAGATGTTCAGAAGGGGCTATTTCGCGGAACTTAGAAGTATAGTTTTGCAGGAAGCAACTTTTGTCGGTATTGTTTTGGTAATTCTGTTCATGATCCACAATTCTCATGATGTTTCCAGACTCATTCTTGGGTATTATTTTGTCATAGGCACAATTCTTACTTGGATTTCTCACTTGCTCATAAAGGCATATTTATTAAAAATACATAAAACAGGTAAATACAGTAATCGAATGATACTGATTCTTTCTCCTTCCAACGTGGATGAGATTACCGATGGGATAATTAAGTACAAGGAGTGGAACAGAAAGATAGTAGGTATTCTTCTTACTGACTCAAAGGGTAACAATGCATCCTCTGAGTGCGAAAAAGATGCAATTGATGGCATTCCTATAATCAGAGATTTTAATGAGCCAATCGAGTATGTTATGAGAGAAGAAGTGGATGAAGTATTCATCTGGAATATGGAACTCAAGGACACGGATACGCTGGTTAACTGGGTAGCTACCATGCAGAATATGGGTGTTATCGTTAATGTACGTATTTCTTCGTTCGACCTTGTTGAAACCGGAAAGAGAAACTTGGGTCGCGTCGGCAAGTATTCTACTGCGGAATACACAAGAAATGTTTTTTCGTATAGACAGATACTTGTAAAAAAGATATTGGATTACGTCGGTGCATTAACCGGCTTGATGCTGACAGCGATAATGTTTCCCATTGTTGCCATAGCGATTAAGGCTGATTCGAAGGGACCTGTTATATTCAAACAGACGAGAGTCGGCAAAAACGGTCGAACATTTATGCTCTATAAGTTCAGAACGATGGTAGCCGATGCGGAAGAACAAAAAGAGGGATTATTGGAACAAAACGAGGTTGAAGGACCTATGTTCAAGATGAAGTTCGATCCTCGCATTACTAAGGTTGGCAAGTTCCTTCGAAAGAGTAGCTTAGATGAATTTCCTCAATTCATAAATGTGCTAAAAGGCGATATGTCACTGGTTGGTACTCGCCCTCCGACAGTAAATGAATATCAGAACTATACTCCCGAACAAAAATGCCGTATGTGCATTACGCCGGGTATAACCGGTATGTGGCAAGTTTCCGGTAGAAGTCAGATATCTGACTTTGATGAGATAGTTCGACTGGATATGGAGTATATCGATGGTTGGACCATATGGAGAGATATTAAGATTCTTCTAAAGACCGTAGTGGTTGTACTACTTGGAAGAGGAGCGATATAGATACCTGAATTAGGAAAAACAAGATGAAAATAGGAATAGATCTTCTGTGGCTCCGACCGGGATGCTGCGGAGGAAGTGAGTCTGTTGTCAGGAATTTACTGACCGGATTCGGAATATATGATAATACAAATGAATATATTCTTTTTGTGGGTAAGGATATCGTAGATGCTCTTAAGGAGTATGAAAAATACTCTAACATAAAGCTGCATATTTGCAATGTGGAAAGCCTAAAAAGAATTAAGAGAATAGCATGGGAAAACTCGAATCTCGATAAACTTGCTAGAAGTCTTGGAATAGAGGAGATGTTTATCCCTGTCTACTCTAAGCCCAAGAGCCTCAGCGAGAAAAAAGGTGGCATTCCTTACGTGACTGTAATTCACGATTTACAGGCACTTCATTTCCCGGATTACTTCAAAAAGTACAAGGTGTTCTTTGTAAAAAGAAAATGGAAAAAGGCGTGCGATGAGAGCAGAGCGGTTGTAACCATATCGAAGTACAGCATGGAGGATATTAAAAAGAACTATCCTCAGGTTGAAGGAAAGATTAGTTTAATATATGACCCCATATTCCTAAGCGAAAAAGCCAGAGAGGGAACGTTGCACAATGATAGTGATTTCGAACCGATTGCAAAAAAGTATGGTATAGAAAATAACAAGTACTATTATACAGTTAGTTCGATGCTTCCTCATAAGAACCTCGATACTCTTATTGAG
>JAEEQX010000139.1 GCA_016285575.1 Lachnospiraceae bacterium | reverse complement strand
TAAAGATAATAAAAGAAGTATTTTTTTCTACCAATTACCCAGATATTTCCAATTGTTGATGTCGTATATATCGCCATCAACCGTATACCAATCGCCGGGAAAGAACTGATAATATTTGTTGGCTCCGATATAATTATAAGTCGAATATAATAACCTATGTTCTTCTTTTCTCTCATGTCCATCAAGAAGATTGCCTGTAAATGGGTTGACCGGATTCGAAATGACACCCTTAACAGCATTACTAACTACATCTGCGTTGGTCATAGGTTCATACGACACATTGAATCCCTTGGAATTGAAGTCCTTAATCAGTAAGAGCGGAAGAAAGAATTCATAATCCTGTCCTTTCTCATTAACCAAATCAAACTGATCAAGGTCCATTCCGTGATCGGAAACGATAATAATCCTTGTGTTATCATATATTCCCTCTTCCCTTAGCATATCAAGCCATTTAGCAATCTCTTTAAACGCATATACATTGGAATGATAATGCGTTGCCTGATCAATAGTCTCCACACGCATAGTTAATCCATCTAGATTATAGGAAGAATCTAATTCATCATAAGCGGTATTATCCACATTCATACTAATAGTATAATCCGGTTTTTGAAGTATCATAGGCTCATGCGTTATTGCATTGAATAACATCACAAAAGCGCCCTTATCCTCTGAGGATATCTCAGTAATATTGGGTAATTGCTCAAGCGCATAATGCCAGTCCATGAATGCACTCTTTAATCCATGGGCTCTGTTCTTATCTTCTATTACCTGTAGTGTCGATAACGTACCGTTCTCATAGAACGCAATTTCCTTATGATAGAATCCCTTATTATATAAAAATCCTCTGGTAATAATCGGCGAACATCTCATTAATGAATAGCAGAAGAAATTACGGAAGAGTAATTCTCTGCTGTAAGAAGCATTAGTCTCATTATCGGGATTATACTTGAACTGCATATTAAAACTGTTGATACCCGGATAATCATTATATATCGACAAGTCCGGAAACCATTGATATCCGGCATACGGGGGATCGCAAACCGTTACATTATATCCTTCATTATTAAATAAAACAGGCATAACTTTTAATGCTTCATTATGCTTATCCTTAAGCAACTCATCTTTTCTATTATTCATTTCCTCAGGAATATACTCATATCCACCATATAAAGCGGGCGAGCCTATATTGGTATTGCACCCGAATGATATGGTATTGCGATACAATGTAAATCCATCATATTTATTCTGCAATTCAGGTATCTCATCAAATATATACGGTGCCTGAGACCCCATCGCACGATCAAGCATAATAACAATTACATTCTTACCTTCCTTGCTAAGCTTAATATTTGCTCCATCAAGAAGGTCATCTTGAATATAATATATGCTCTTGTATCCCTTGGTAATCTTGGAGATATTCACAGAAGTCATAGCAATTATTGCTACTAACATTACCGGAATAGCAACAGAAAAAAATTCACGCGCCTTGTTATACAAAATATGGGTAAGAACAAAAACTGATATAACTATGAGCAAATTAATCAATATAATCGGAATACTGTATTGCTTGAATACGATATACTGAAGAGCTTGATTGAGCGAATTGTTCTTGCTTCCGAAGAACATATGGTCCACGGCAAATACTATGCTTAAAGCAATAATAAACTCTAATATATACTTCTTAATATTCACGTTAGACAATGCATAAAATACAAAAGCCCATATTACAAAGAATCCTATCGCGTACATCATTGAAGGAAGAAGATAGCATATGGGATTCTCCATAAGGTATGGATTAGTAAACTCTGCAACAGAAGATACGATCACATTAGAAGGAATATATCCGCCTACAAGCACGCTTATAAAGAAACCCGCCCCCAAAAATAGCAGTATATTCTTCTTATCTAATTTTTTCGAAACCTGTGATTCTTTTTCAAGACTCTTAATCTTTTTTCTCTCGACAATCTTTTGAACAATATTTTTCACCAACGAAAATACATTATTCAAAGTCCAATAGATTACAAGTCCTGAAGGAGATTTATAAAGTAACACAAGAAAAACAATTGCAGTAACGTACAACTGTATCTTGGTCTTAACAGGCTTACCTTTAGAAAAGATTGTGCCTGATACAATGTTAATAAGAGTCATCAATACCGGTAATACATTGATGGAAATATTACCGATACATATCAACTTGTCTTCCGCTCCAAGGTCTGCAATAGGACCAAATGAAGCCCCCTGCATCATAATAAGCCCTGAGAGGAAACTGTATGCAGCAATAAAAAACGGAATCTGTAAAAGAAGCGATACAGAGCTTCTTAAAACGAATATGGGGCTATAGTTATTCTGGCGATAATACGTCTGAAGCATCATCATACGTTCATCGCCCTTGAACGTCTTCCTGATGT
>JAEEQX010000138.1 GCA_016285575.1 Lachnospiraceae bacterium | reverse complement strand
TCCTTTTTGCCTAAAATTTCCAAGGAATATAGAGTAAGTCCGTATAATAACAAAAACAGCGTCGCGGATTCTGTCGCCTATTTTGAAATATCCAAATTTGTGGAGAACGAAAAGGAACAAATGACAGATTGTTTAAAGTCTGTTTATCATGTCCTTGCCAATTCGGACTGTAGCGTAGCTCTTGTAATACACAGGAAGCAAAATGTGTGTGAAATTGGACTTGCGATTGGTAATTCCGGCGGCAGCTCAGAAAGAACTATTAAAGAAGCGGAAAGACTTAAAGATGCTTTCAAGGGGAATTTCCCGGGTTCATCTTGCGGAGAAATATATACCGATTCTGATACCGGGTCTTCACTGCTTAGTCAGATTAGTTCAAAGTATTCATCTGCGCACAAAAACTCACTTGGAATTGTCTCAAATATTGCTACGGAGTTCTCCGAAGATTATTCAACGCAAGGAATTGAGAAACTGCTGGATGGTATAAGGCCCAAGAGCACAGATACCGAATATACGCTGGTTATTATGGGCGAGGCGTTGAACTATGATAAACTAAAATTTGAAAAGGAAAAACTCTATCAGAACTATTCTCTTCTCAGTCCATATGCGAGTGAATCCAGAAGCATTTCAATCAGCGAGGCAAAACAAAAGAACTGGAATTGGAGTTTAATACTTGCAGGACATTCCTGGGGGAAGACAACAGGAACGGATTCCGGATTAGCAGTAGATGTTACCGACTATAAGGTGAAGCATACTCTAGATGTGATTGAGAAGCAAATGGAACGTCTTGAGGAATCTGCCGCATTGGGTTTGTGGAGTTTTGCTGCATATATTATTTCTCCTGATCTTGCAACAACAAACGAAGTTGCCCACATGTTCATGTCTTTGACACAGGGACGAGATTCTTTTGCTGAACAATCATCGATTAACATTTGGAATGGTCAAGAATTAGATGCAGAAGAACAGGTAGCCGCTATTCTAGATTATTTAAGGTATTTGCGTCATCCTGTATTTGTTAGCCCAGGCAACAACGAGAATAGAGTTACTGCCACAGCTGTGATTTCAGGGGCCGAGCTTGCCAGGTCTTTAAGCTTTCCTCAAAAATCCGTTCCGGGATTTCCGGTATTTAAATGCGCCAGGTTCGGCAGGAATATTAGCACCTATGATAATCACTCAATAGACCCGCTGGAAATCGGGCAGATTTATCATATGAGACAGGCAGATAATACGCCGGTATCTCTGGATAAAAAGAGTCTTGCATCTCATGTTTTTATCACAGGTTCAACAGGATCAGGAAAGACTAATACAGTCTTTCAAATTCTGAAAAAAGCAAAAGTACCTTTTCTTGTTATCGAACCTGCAAAAGGCGAGTACAAAAGTGTTTTCGGCGGCGATGAAGATGTAAAAGTATATGGAACCAATCCTAAGATAACAGATCTTCTAAGGATTAATCCGTTCTCATTTCCTGATAATATTTCTGTCAATGAGCATATTGACCGTTTGGTGGAACTGTTTAATGTATGCTGGCCGATGTATGCCGCAATGCCGGCCCTTCTTAAAGATGCTGTCATTAAAGCATATGAATCGGCAGGCTGGGATATGAGATTGTCTGAGAATCGTTTTGAAGCCACACTTTTCCCCACATTTACAGATGTCTTATACCAGATAAGACAAGTACTGCATAGCAGTGACTATTCTGCCGAGAATAAGAGTGACTATACAGGCGCTCTTGTTACAAGGATACGATCTCTTACAAATGGGATAAACGGACAAATATTCTCTGCGAATGAAATATCAGATAACGAGCTCTTTGATTCAAAGGTCATTGTCGATTTAAGCCGAGTAGGATCAACCGAAACAAGATCATTGATCATGGGACTTTTGGTAATGAAGTTGCAGGAATACAGACTATCCAACAACAGTCCGGACAACAAGTTCCTTAAGCACATTACGGTATTGGAAGAAGCTCACAATGTATTAAAGAGGACTTCTACTGAACAAACCAGCGAGGGCGCAAACTTACTGGGAAAATCGGTGGAAATGCTCACAAATTCAATCGCTGAGCTGAGAGCATTTGGTGAAGGCTTTATAATAGCAGATCAAGCTCCGGGCTTGCTCGATATGGCAATAATACGAAATACTAATACTAAGATCATCCATAGACTTCCGGATTTATCTGATCGCGAGCTGGCCGGCAAAGCTGCAGGGTTAGATGACGAACAGATTGAAGAGTTGGCCAAACTTGAACTTGGAGTCGCTGCAGTATATCAAAACGATTGGATTGAGCCGGTATTGTGTAAAGTTTACGAATTCTCCGATAACGAAAAGAAGCCATACATCGTTGCTAATGACATCAATCTTCTCGCAAATGAAGATGACGCGAGGACAATGGTGCGCGACGTTCTTTTGAGACCAAATGAGTTCATCAAGGTTGATTTGAAGTTAATCGGAAGAACGAATATTCCGGCACAA
>JAEEQX010000137.1 GCA_016285575.1 Lachnospiraceae bacterium | reverse complement strand
ATGCACGATATGGAAGCTTTCGCTAATGCCAAGAAACAATAAGGTTTGAATTATTTCTTATATAATTGTCGTAAAATAGTTTTGTTATCGGTTTAAGTAATTCATGGAAGAAAGAGCTGTAAATCAATATGGTAGAAACATCTATATAGAAAAGGATGAAGGGAACATCTATGTGGGAGATAACTACGTAGAGGATCCTTCTTCTGCTTTTTGTAACGGGTCTTACGAATTACTCGATTACACTCCGACTATAGATCCGCCTATTCTCAGAGAAGAAGTGGGGCAGATATTGGAGTGGATTGAGAGAAAAGCCCCGGTGGAGAATGCCGCCAGAATCGCTTTACTGTATGGAAAGGCAGGCATCGGCAAGTCTATAGTGATGCATGATCTCTTGGAGAAGCTACAAATTATAGAAGATTATCAGGTGCTTGGCTTAAAATCGGATCAAGTGGAATTTGTGGATACAGACGATTTGGCGCGAAAGATACACTTGGCGCAGCCTATAGAACAGGCTGTGAAAGAGCTGGCTCAGGAATGTAAAAGAGTCGTGCTCCTGATTGATCAAATTGATGCGCTGTCATTGTCGCTATCTTCGAACCGAACACCATTACGCTCTCTATTAAAGCTGATAGGCAAGTTGCAGAATACCCCCCACGTAAGAGTAGTTATTTCGTGCAGACCATATGATTTGGAATATGACCCTTTGCTGGATAACCTGCGGATAAGGAATAAGTGGGAATTAAAGGAACTCACTAAAGAACAGGTGTTAAAGACTCTACGGGATAACCATAACAATGAGCGATTGAGCGACAATCTTTTGCGATTCCTTGGGAATCCGCTACACTTGTATCTGTTTTTGAAGGTCAGACCCGAAGAACAACTGACTGATCCGTTGTCAACGGATTTACTATATCACCAGTTGTGGCGAAAGTATGTAAATGATGACAGCGTGCGCAAGGTTAACAAAGAAAGATTGTTATCATTGCTTGATGCACTTGTTATTACGATGTACCAGCGCCAAGAACTGTCGGTTCATATCAGGGAATTTGAAACTAAGTTTGACGCAGAACTGAGATACTTGTTCTCTAACGGACTGCTGATAATAACAAAAAGCGGGCAGGTTCAGTTCTTTCATCAGACATTGTTTGACTATGTTTATGCCAGAAGATTTACCGAGAAAGGATTTGATCTACTGGAGGAGCTTAAGAAACAGCATCAAGGCCTTTTTTCCAGAGCGTCAGTAAAAAGCATATTAACTTTTTTGCGAGAAGGAGATAGAAGAGAGTATATTCGGGATATTGAACAGTTGCTCTATGCGAAGAATGAGGACGGAAACAATACATACCGATACCATCTGAAATCTCTAGCCTTAAGCAATATGGCTTTCTTTGAATCGCCCCTGCAGGAAGAGTTGAACCTCATCTTGACAACAATCTTTACAGACAAGGCCTATATGGATGTATTATTCGAGTCGGTATATACACCCAATTGGTTTAACGCCATATGGGCAATAATTGATAAAAAAGGAGGTTGGGAAAAGCTTAGCAAAGGGTATAAGGAGAAAGCTATTGCAATGTGCCAAAGGACACTATGGTTGAATACTGGTTTAGTTCTGGATAAGTTGGATGCGGAACTGGATTACCAGAGCGAGGAAGACTGTAAGTATTTGGCGAACCTGCTACAGCACAATAATCTGAATTGTGAAGGTGACAAGTTGATAGGATTTTACAACAAACTTGTAAAATCAAGGAATCCACTGGAATATACGCATTTGCTGAAAGATATTCTTAACGATAATCCTGGCTTTGTATGTGAAGAACTGAAGGAGAATGTTAGGTCGCAACTTACGGAGAAAAAAGAAAATCATGTTCATAAGATAGAAGTCAGTCATGATGTGGAATACCTTTATGAAGAACTGCTCAAAAAACACCATGATGAGGCTATCCAATTATTAGTGGAGATTCTGACCATTGTCTATGATGCAACCCAGTTTGAAATTGAGGGTGCAGAAATATATAATTCGACAGAATTTTTCTGTTTTCAGAGGACTTCAGGTGAGCATTTTGCTTCCGATCTAATCGAGGATTCTGCCAATATTCTTATAGACGATTTCTTGAAAAATATAGATAGCGACGTAACTAAACGATATGTTGCGGAGTTCAGTAAGAGCAGACACGAAGGGTTCGTATTTATAGCATTATATGTATATACTTCATACCCAGAAATATTCAAGGATGATGTTTATGATATCATCGAAAGCCGTCAAGTGTTGGCTAATGCACCAAGCTGGGTGGAATATCAGGCTGTCGAGGCATTGAAGATGACTTTCGGATTGATGACTGATGAACAGAAAAAAGCCATTATTGAAAGGATTCTAGCTATTGCTGATAAGGGCGAGTACATACTTTTCAAGGATGTTGTTGAGATGCGGTTACAGTATGGACATCCGATTCTTGATATAGATATACACAAAGGTA
>JAEEQX010000055.1 GCA_016285575.1 Lachnospiraceae bacterium | reverse complement strand
CTGAAAAAGGTGATTTCTATATATCAGATGTGACAGTATCGGCGCCCGAGGGATACTCTTACGTTATAAAAGGTGAAACCAATTCTGACGGTCTTCCCATATTATATACATCAAAGGAATTTACCGAATCATTTAGCTCATTTGAAATTAATTTAGTAGACTCCGATGGCCACTATGTAGAAGGCCCTATAGACGGTACAATTGGCGATTATACTGTTCCTGCTGTTACTATAAAAAAGGGTTATAAAGCTCCTGAAACTCAATATACACTTTCAGGAACAAAATACAAAGATAAGTATTTCCAATCAGATGTTACTTTGAAACCTGCTGAAGGATATAAGGTATATACTCCGGATATGATTAAAGCAGATAAACCGCCTGTAGATTCTTTAAAATTTTCTTCTACTACAAAAGATGTAAAGATAGTCCTTGTTGACCCTTATGGTTTTACATCTGACGAAATTAAAGTAGGGGATATAATGATTCTTCGAGAAGATAAGGGAAAGGTCGAGGCTGAAGATTGTTATCTGGGCGGTAAGTTAACGGTAAAGGTATCGGCTGATAAGCGTGATCCCAAACTTGCGAAGATTACTTATAAGGATTCAGAAGGTAAGGAATTGAAAGAAGCTCCTTCTGAAATAGGTAAATATACGGTAATAGCGACATTTCCTGATGATGATAATTATCAGGAGTATGTGGCTAAAGATGATTTTGAGATTAAATATCTTCCTACGCCTACGGCGCCTTATTCTATCGAAGGAACTAAAGGTGAAAACGAATTTTATACAACAGATGTTAAGATTATTCCTGCAGAAGGATATAAAATATCAACGACAATAAGGACAGGATATACAGACAGTATTGCTCTTGATAAGAATGGTAATCTCGGATATGTATATCTCCAAAAGAAATCTACAGGAGAAATGACAGACAAGATTGCAATCAAGGAAATAATGATAGACAAGGAACTTCCTGTTGTTACCGGCATCAGTGATAAAGAGGTAATATATACCGATTCTAAGCAGATCATAGTTAAAGATGATAATCTTGAAGAAGTATCTGTTAACGGTGTAAATGTTGCAGTAAGCGATGGACAGGCAGTGATAGATTTATCAGCTGATAACGGTATTATGGATTATACAATCGTTATGAAAGATAAGGCTGGAAACACTTCGACTATCTATGTTACTTTGATTACCGCTTGGATGCAGAGTGGCGATGTACAAGAGGGTGTTCCTCTTAAGTTATATCCAGGATATACATACAACTTCCCTGAAGGAAGTACCTGGACCATCGAAGGTGATCCTACAGTATACTGTGGAGGTAACAAGTTCGTCGTTACCAACAATGTAGAGATCAAGTTCAAAAAGAACTAAATACACCTGATTATCCTAAGTCTTGACTTTGTTTTAACAGATGTTATAATGCTTTAAAACAGAGAGCCGAAAGTTAGACTTATCCTAACCGCCGGTGAAAAACGTTACTAAAAAATAGCGCGGTCCTTCCACAGACAAGGCGCTATTTTTTGCGTTTTCGTGACAGTAATATAACTAAAGCAATTATTTCGCAAATCATAATTACGAACATGAATAAATCGCCGTATGTAACCATGGCCTCACCTCCTAAAAACTCGGCGGATTGGCAATATCGCCCCTTCAGTTCTCTGAATAAAAACACTATTAGATTAATAATTGGGAATAATTGGATGAACTTAATGTTTGTAACTCAAGATGATAAAGTTGTAAAGACGAAATGTCAAGAAAATAATATAGTATTAAATTGCAGATAAATACATGTTGTAGAGGGTTTGAATATCGGGTAAAATAAAGATGGACAATAAAAGCTGAAAAAAAGTTTAAAAAGTTATTGACAAGGCTAATAATTCGATGCTATTATAAATGGTTTTCAAAAAAACGGTCAGCATAAATATTAGTTGAGGTGTTTATGAAAAAGAAAAGTGTATTCAGAAAAATTTCATTTTTGCTTATGTTAGCAGTTGTAGCCAACTGTGGCGTGTTTAACATTTTTTCATTACCTGTTAAAGCTGCTGACACAGAGCCTTTGACTAATAAAACAGAATCGTATAGCACAGATGAAAGTAAACATTATGTAGTTGATAGTGATGTTACAATAGATGGAAATTTGACAATTAATTGTAGTAATGCCGGTATATCAGGCGGAGGTAAATTAACAATTAATCCTGGAAAAACACTCACGGTTCGTGGTGATTTGGTTTGCTACGGAGCTATATATAATTATGGAAATCTATATGTTAGCGGAAAATGCGAATTAGTTGGAGGCATACCAATGATGAGGCCAGGTGCTTCATTCCACAATTATTCAGGAGCTTTTGCTAGTATGGGATCTTTATTAGGACATGAATGGCATCCTGACTCTCAATTGGAAAAGAGAATAACTCATATTGAAAATGAAGGCATAGTAAGATGCAATAATATTGATTCATATACTTCAAAATATGTAAATAATTCGGGGGATTCTGCATTTTTTATTTCGAATCGTACATATTATTATACTAATAATCTTGATTTAAATATTTCTATAACTGGAACAAAATCCAGTGTAGATGATACAAAATATATTAGTAGCGTTACAGTTACTCCTCCTTCGGGATTTAAGATCACTACAGATAATCCTATGAATTATAGTATCGATGACGAATTTTGGGGTACAGGAGCACACTGGAGAGATAGTATTGTTATTAATAGCAGTCAGTCTGCTACAAGTTATTGGTTGAAACCTACAAATTACTCGGTGCAAAATGCCGTTGCTACAACAGCAGCAGAGCAATTGCCTGCAATAACAATCAAAACAACAGGAGCAGATCCCGCGGGAGCAAAGTATGTTATAGCTGATAGCAAGGCGGCTGAAGGAAACTTTTATTGGACGTCTGTAACGCTTCAACCACCTACAGGATATTCAGAGATGAAAGTTACATATGATGGAGGTGGACGCGAAAAAAGTGGATCTTCTGTTACGTTTACAGAAGCTGCTATAACAGGCGCAACGGTAATATTAAAGGATGCCGATGGTCAATGGACTGCACAGAGTTATCCAGTAGAAGATTTATATATCTTAGATGAAAATCCTAAGCCTTATTATGTTACTGGCGAAGATGATATTAGAGAGCATGGCGAAGATTATCCTAGATATGCTAAAGAAGCATATATTAATGCAAATAGCGGTCACAAGGTTTTATTAGCTGCTGATTATAATGCTCAGAAAGCGGCCGGTGGAACCATAACCGGTCAGGATTCTATTAAAGTAACAAGCAGTATTGAGAATCCCAGCATATATGTTCACAATGACTACAATGACTTCTGGGTTGGACCTATAAGCCTTGATCCTATTCATGTAGGTATGCTTATTCCTGAGACAAAATATACGTTAAAGGGAAATAAGTATAAAGATAAGTATTATGATTCAGATGTTGTATTAACGCCCGCAGAAGGTTTTAAGGTTACAACATCCAAGGATAAAGCAGCAACTGATAAGATTACTTTTACAAAAACTACAAAAAATATAAAAATCTATTTAGTAAAAGAAGTGATGAATGATGACCATCTTCCGACTGGAAGAGTTGTTTATTCAGATCCTATAAGCGTTGGAGACATCTACATCGTCAGAGAAGGCGAAGGAAAAGTTAACGTCAATGATTTATACTACGGCGGTAAAGTTATTCCTACAGTTGAGACTAAGACTAACGATGTCAAGAAAGTAACATACAAGTATAAGAATGCATCAGGCGGGGATTATCTTAAAGAAGCTCCTTCAGAAGTAGGGAAGTATGTAGTTGAAGCTACGTTTGAGATGACCGATGATTATAAAGAATTAGTAGTGAAGGATGAGTTTACGATTAGTTATCTACCTACGCCCACAGCTCCTTACTCATTGGAAGGAAAGCTTGGAGATAACGAAATCTATACTACAGATGTTAAGATCATCCCTGCAGATGGGTACCAAATATCCAAGACTATCAAGACAGGTTATGTTGATAGCATAGAACTTGATAAGAATGGAGATATTGGATACGTATATCTTAAAAAGAAGGCAACCGGTGAAATGACAGATAAGATTGCTATCAAGGAGATTTTGATAGACAAGGAAACACCTGTTATCACAGGAATTGCTGACAAGGAAGTTATCTATACTGATTCCAAGCAGGTTATCGTTAAGGATGACAACCTTTTCGAAGTAATCGTTAATGGCGTAAAAGTTGCTGTAAGTAACGGACAGGCAGTTATCGACTTATCAGCTGATAACGGTATTATGGATTACACAATCGTTATGAAGGATAAAGCAGGTAACGAATCTACTATTTTCGTAACACTTATTACCGCTTGGATGCAGACAGGCGATGTTCAAGAGGGTGTTCCTCTTAAGTTATATCCCGGATATACTTACAACTTCCCTGAAGGAAGTACATGGACCATCGAAGGTGATCCTACAGTATACTGTGGAGGTAACAAGTTCGTCGTTACCAACAATGTTGAAATCAAGTTCAAAAAGAACTAGATTAAAGATTGAATAGGGCAACCTAGATAATTGAAAGGGATTAATATACAGGATAGAGCCGGTGCGTTAAGCATCGGCTTTGTCATTTGGTTAGAAAAATCAAGAAGAATAATTCGATTTATAAAAGAAAAAATGTGAAGAAAGATTCACAGCAGAATTTGACACGTATGCTATAATATTTCTTGGTGATAAATTTTAGAAAAGAGGTAGTAAAGATGACTAAAATAGACATTGTATCAGGTTTCCTCGGAGCCGGAAAAACTACATTTATACAGAAGATGTTAAAAGAAGTTCTCAACAAGGAAAAAGTTGTTCTTATTGAGAATGAATTTGGTGAGATAGGTATCGATGGTGGCTTTCTTAAGGAAGCCGGTATCGAGATAAAAGAGATGAACTCAGGATGTATCTGCTGCTCACTTGTAGGCGATTTCGGAGCATCATTAAAGGAAGTTATCAATACATATACTCCGGAGAGAATCCTTATTGAGCCCTCTGGTGTAGGTAAATTATCCGACGTTATCAAGGCTGTCGCAGACCTTGAGGCCAAGGAAAATATGAAGGATGTATATCTTAATGCTGCAGTAGTAGTTGTAGACGTATCCAAGTGTAAGATGTACATGAAAAACTTCGGCGAGTTCTTCATCAACCAGGTTGAGGCTGCCGGAACAATCGTACTCTCAAGAACACAGAATGTATCTGAAGAAAAGCTTAATGAAGCAGTAGCTCTTCTTAGAGAGCATAATGCCAAGGCTACTATTATCACAACACCTTGGGATCAGATTACAGGAGAGCAGATTCTTAAGACATATGAAGAGGGTAACTCTCTTGAAGAAGAGCTTATGGCTCAGGTTAAGAAGGAGAGAGCTCACGCTCATGATGAAGAGTGTGACGATCCTGATTGCGAGTGCCACCATCACCATCACCACGATGATGACGATGAGCATGAACATCACCACCATCACCACGATGAGGATGAGGAACATGAACATCATCACCACCATGACCATGATGACGATGACGACGATGATGTCGAACATGAGCACCATCATCACCATCATGACCACGACGAGGATGAGCACGAACATCATCACCATCACCACCATGATGGCGAAGAGTGCGACGATCCTGAGTGCGAGTGCCACCATCATCATGACGGTGAACACCATCATCACCATCATCATGCAGATGAAGTATTCTCAAGCATCGGATTTGAGACAGCCAAGTCCTATACAATGGATCAGATTAATGAGATTCTCACAAAGCTTGATGACAATGAGACATACGGCATAATCCTTAGATCCAAGGGTATGGTATACAACAAGGATGGCGGATTCATCTACTTTGACTACGTTCCCGAAGAAAAGAACGTACGTCCCGGAAGCCCTGAAGTTACAGGCAAAGTAGTCGTTATCGGCTCAAAACTCAATGAAGAGAAGATAAAGGAATTGTTCTAAAATGAAAAATGTATTCTTAATTAACGGCTTTCTTGAAGCCGGCAAAACAGAATTCATAAGATTTACTATAGCGCAGCCTTACTTTCAATCCGGCGAGACAACTCTTCTAATTCTTTGTGAAGAGGGTGAAGTTGAGATTGAGAACGAGCTTTTACGTAAGACCAATACAGTAGTTGAAGTTATTGAAGATAAAGAGAATCTCAACAGCACATATTTACTTGGTCTAGAAAAAAAGCATAAGCCCGGCAGAATCATCATCGAATATAACGGTATGTGGCAGGCTGCAGACCTTAAGATGCCTTGGCATTGGAAAGTATCTCAGCAGATTACTGTAATCAACGCTAAGACTTTTACAATGTATTTTGGCAATATGCGTTCACTTGTTTCAGATATGGTTAAGAAGTCAGAGATGATTATATTCAATCGTTGTGACGGTCTCAATAAAGAGCTGCCTACGTATAAAAGAAACATCATGGCTCTTAACAGAAATGCCGAGATTATCTTCGAGGATTCTAAGGGCGAGATTAACATGACTCTTGACGAGGAATTGCCTTTTGATGTCAATGCCAATGTTATAGAACTGATTGATGAGACATACGGAATATGGTTCTTTGACTGCCTTGATAACATCGACAGATACAACGGCAAGAAGGTTAAGTTCCTCGGACAGGTAGTTAAGCCTGATAACATGGAAAAAGGTTATTTTGTTCCCGGACGTTCAGCTATGACATGTTGCGCTGATGATATAGCTTTTCTTGGATTTATCTGTGTTACAGATGAAGCAGATAAGTATAATAAGGGCGATTGGGTTACAGTATCCGCTACAGTTAAGAAGGAATACTGGAAGGACTACAATGGTGAAGGACCGGTTCTTTATGCAGACGAAGTAAAGCCTGCAAAAGCACCCAAGAATGATATTATTAATTTAGTATAAAAAAAGTTTAGAACTATTAAAAAGGACCGTGATGCGGTCCTTTTTGTTTTTATATTTTCTTTTTTCTAACTTGTTTTTTATATTCTATAATTCCTGTCTTGTCTTCTCTTCACAGTACTTACATCTGTATACTTCTTTCTTTTCATCAAGAACGAAGATGTGAGGAAGCTCCTGCTCAATACTTGATATGCAACGAGGGTTCTTGCACTTGTAGATGTTCTTGATTTCCTTGGGAAGAGTGAGTTCTTTCTTTGCTACGATTTCGCCATCCTTGATAACGTTAACTGTGATATTGTGATCGATTACAGCAAGTACATCCATATCCATTTCTTCGATATCACATTCAACCTTGAGGATGTCTTTCTTGCCCATCTTTTCGCTCTTGGCATTCATGATCATAGCAACTGTACAATCTTTTTTATCGAGCTGAAGATGATGGTAGAGTGATAAACTCTTACCTGCTTTTATATGATCGAGCACGAAGCCTTCATGTATTTTTCCTACGTTAAGCATACTTAATTCCTTTCGTAACTTATTTTACAAATCATTTGATTAATAAACTTATATGAATGAGTAGTTAAATCTAGAATGATTTTTCTTATAGTTTAGATGTATCGATTCCAAGTAGTGTAAGTATAAGCGCCATTCTTACGTATACTCCGTACTGAACCTGCTTGAAGTATACGGCTCTTTCGTCATCGTCGACTTCAACGGATATCTCGTTAACTCTGGGAAGAGGATGGAGCACTAACATATCTTCTTTTGCAAGTGCCATCTTTTCTTTGTTGAGTATATAGAAGTCTTTTAATCTTACGTAATCTTCTTCGTTGAAGAATCTTTCTCTTTGAACTCTTGTCATATATAAAAGATCAAGCTTGGGCATAACTTCTTCAAGAGAGATTGTCTCCTCATAAGGAATATCTTTTTCCTTAAGCATATCAGTTATATATTCGGGAATTTTTAATTCTTCAGGTGATACAAAGATAAAAGTGATATTGTCATATCTGGATAATGCATTGATAAGTGAATGAACGGTACGACCGAATTTTAAGTCGCCGCAAAGACCGATAGTGAAATTGGAAAGACGACCTTTTAATGAACGAATGGTAAGTAGATCTGTAAGTGTCTGTGTAGGATGCTGATGACCACCATCGCCTGCATTGATAACAGGAATTCTTGAATGAGTGGAAGCAACCATTGGAGCGCCTTCTTTTGGATGACGCATCGCACATATATCTGCGTAACAGGAAATCATTCTTATTGTATCCGATACGCTTTCACCCTTCGCTGCGGAAGATGAAGCTGCATCGGAGAATCCGAGAACACTGCCTCCAAGGGATAACATTGCGGATTCAAAACTAAGTCTTGTTCTTGTACTTGGTTCATAAAAACAAGTAGCAAGCTTCAATCCGTCACATGCGTGAGCGTATTTTGATTTGTTGTTTTCGATGTCATTTGCTAAATCGAATAATCTGTCGAGTTCGTCCGTAGTGAAATCAAGCGGACTCATAAGGTGACGCATAAGTATACTCCTTTGATTCATTTTTTATATGATACCACTTCAAATAGTTGAAAACAAGAATCAAATGAAGTAAAATATTGAGTGTCTTAAGGACAAAAAAGGGTAATTTTTTATATATGTTTGGAGATCAATATGACAATTTTAGCGGCCGATGACGAAGCAATAGCATTAGACGTCTTAACTGAAGCCATCAAGGAAGCTGAACCCGAGGCTGAAGTAGTATCATTCAGAAGCGGTGTGGAAGTGCTCGAATATCTTTCTTCCAATGCATGCGATGTATGCTTTTTAGATATCGAGATGAGAGACTACAATGGTCTCGCACTTGCACTCGAAGCCAAGAAATATAATCCCAGAATCAATATCATATTTGTAACAGGTTATTCGCAGTATATGGGCGATGCTTTTGGCATGAGAGCCAGCGGATATGTAATGAAGCCTGCGACTGCCGACAAGATAAGGGAAGAATTGCAGTTCCTTCGTAATCCCGTTGAAGCAGAGGATGATGCGGCCAGAGTTAAGGTTAAGACTTTTGGTAACTTTGATGTATATGCTAATGGTGAACCTGTGATATTCAAGAGAACCAAGGCAAAAGAATTACTTGCATATCTTATCGACAGAAAGGGTGCGGGAGCAACCAAGAAAGAGATTGCAGGAATCTTATTCCCTGATTCTGAATACGATAGAAAAGTTGAAGACTACATCAATAAGATCTACAGAGAGATGCTTAGATCCATGACAGAACTTGGAATCGATGATGTGGTTGTTAAAAAGCGTAACTACTATGCAATTGATCCTGATAAGGTTAGCTGCGACAGATATGATTTTGAAGCAGGTAAAATCAGTGCCATCAAAGCATATATGGGTGAGTACATGACACAGTATGCATGGGCTTCATTCAAGATAGCTAACATGATGAGATAAGGGGTACGGGTATGGCAGAAGTTGATAATGAGGAATATTTGGTAGAGAAAAAAAGATGGGTTCTTTTCGGGCTTCCTTTTTGCTTCACCAAGTATGTTATAAAAAAAGATATTCTTACCATTGAGTCGGGTTTATTTACCAAGAAGGAAGACGACTGCTATATGTACAAAATTCAGGACGTTGAATTGCAGCGTAACTTCTTCCAGAGACTTTTCGGACTTGGTTGTGTAGTGTGCTTTACGGGTGATACAACTCATCCTAAACTTTGCCTTCACAACATCAAGAATTCCAAGGAGACCAAGGATTTTATCCTCAAACATTCCGAGGAAGCAAGACTTAAAAGAAGAACCCTTAACACACTTAACATCGGCGCAGGTGCCGGCGATGTGGATGATATTGAGGATTGCTAATTGGATAAAAACAGTGGCTTGAAAAAGAAATGATTGATTAGCCTGCTTGGTGAATGTATATTCGCTAATCAGGCTTTTTGTATGCACACGCCCGCATAAGGAAATATGAATATATATTATTGAAAATATGAGATATGATGAGTGCCGTGAATGGCTTGAAAACAGAAGATTGAATTTAGGTTCCGTACCGGGACTTGATGCAGTGCGTGAATTATTGTCATATGCAGGTAATCCCGATAAGGATATGACTTTTATTCATATTGCAGGAACTAATGGCAAGGGCAGTATAGGATGCCTCTTGGAAGCTACACTGGCAGAGTCTAAGATTAAATGTGGAAGATTCTATTCGCCATCGGTAACTGACGAGAGAGATATAATCTCTATAAACAACAAATTGCTTCCTAAGACAAAATGGGAAAAGCATTTATCATACCTTATAGAATTAATAGAAAACAATAATCTCAAGGCAACAGCTTTTGAGATAGAATTCGTTTTAGCACTCCTTATGTTCAAAGAAGCTAATTGCGAGATAGTAATACTTGAATGTGGAATGGGCGGATTGCTTGATGCAACTAATATGATAGAAAAGTCGTTGGTTGACATAATTTCGTCGATAAGCGTTGATCATTGCAACTTTTTAGGCGATACTTTAAAAGAAATAAGTTTACATAAGTTTGGCATAATAAAAGATACATCGTTCAGTGTTATATTGGCTCCTCAAAAAGAAGAGATATATGAGTATTTCTCTGAATACGTAGAGAAAAACTTAAAAACAAGAATTAACATAAGTGCTAAAACAAGTATTATTTCAAAAAAAGATAAAAACATAAAAACTAATACAAACAGTAATAAACTTAATGTAATTAAGAGCGACAGTAAACTTGCAAAGCATGATTCTTATGTTCGCGATGATAATGTATTTTTAAGATTATCCTATAAGGATTATAAGGACTTGGATTTGCTACTATCCGGTACATATCAGATTAATAACGCGATAACAGTACTTGACGCGATAGACGTGCTTAAGGCAGAAGGATATCAGATAAAAGATAATGCTGTAAGAAAAGCTTTCGCTAATACCAAATGGCCCGCACGATTTGAGATAATAAAGAAAGACAAGCTATACATACTTGATGGCGCCCACAATATTGATGCGGTTGACAGGCTTTTTGAGAGTATCAAGTTGTATTTTACAAAAAGAAAACTCGTATATATAATGGGTATGTATAAAGACAAGGCATATGAAGAAGTTGTTAAAAAATATGCACCGTCTGCAAAAGCAATCGTTACCATCACACCCAAGGATTCAAAAAGAGCGTTAGATGCTTTTGAACTTGGTAAGATAGTTAAGGATTATAATCCCAATGTAACGGGTGCAGATTCATACAGAGAGGCTATTGAGATAGCAGAACTCTTATCCGATAAAAAGGATATCATAGTAGTATTCGGATCATTATCTTTTATGGGTGAGATTCGTGACATATTACTTAAATAACATTGATAAAAGTCTAAAGACTGATTAGGAAATATATATTATTACAATAATATTTCCTTACAAAATATGCAGGAAAAGAAGTGACTAAAATGATTGATGAAGAAAAGATAAAAGAAGGCGTGAGACTCTTACTCGAAGGCATCGGAGAAGATGTTAACAGAGAAGGACTCAAGGATACTCCTGATAGAATCGCAAGAATGTATTCTGAGATTTATGCGGGATACGAAGATGATGCAGCAACACATCTGTCCAAGAGATTTCACGTCGATAATAATGATATAGTTCTTGAAAAAGATATCGTATTTTACTCAACATGTGAACATCATATGATGCCTTTTTATGGTAAGGCTCATATAGCATATATTCCAAACAATGAAGTAGTAGGTATCTCCAAACTCGCGAGAACATTGGAAGTATATGCCAAGAGACTTCAGATACAGGAGAGACTCACGGACGAAGTATGTGAGAGTATCTACAAAGAATTAAATGCCAAGGGTGTAATGGTTGTCATCGAAGCAGAGCATATGTGCATGACAATGCGTGGTATCAAGAAGCCCGGAAGCAAGACTGTAACTGTATGTACAAGAGGTCTTTTCGAAGAAGAAAAGTATAAGAATAAGTTTTTCCAGATGCTTTCGATATAATTGTTTAAAAAGTATTTAACTGATTGGGTTTAGGCAGCGAGGAAATAGACATGAGTGAATTAGTAATCGGAAACAAAACATTTAAGACAACAGGTCATACTCATATAATGGGTATCCTTAATGTGACGCCTGATTCTTTTTCGGATGGCGGAAGATATAATACACTTGATGCTGCACTTAAGAGAGCAGAAGAGATGGTTAATGATGGTGCTGATATTATTGATGTCGGTGGTGAATCCACAAGACCCGGATACAATCCCATTACTGCAGAAGAAGAGATTGCAAGAGTATCTCCTGTTATTGAAGCAATAAAGAAAAGAATTGATGTTCCTGTATCGATTGATACATATAAGGGTGAAGTTGCAAAAGAAGCCATCAAGGCAGGATGTGACCTTGTTAATGATATCTGGGCACTTCAGAATAGCGAAGAGATGGCAGGACTTATTGCAGGTACAGATGTTGCATGCGTGCTTATGCATAACAGAAAACAGCCTGTATACAATGACTTTAGAAAAGAAGTCATGAGTGACTTAAGCGATTATATAGTTCAGGCTATGGCTGCAGGAATTCAAAAGGATAAGATAATAATCGATCCCGGTATTGGATTCGGTAAGACATATGAACAGAATCTTGCGAGCATTCATTACATTGATGATCTAAAAGATCTTGGTTGTCCGATTCTTATCGGAACAAGCCGTAAGTCAGTTATAGGACTTACACTTGATCTTCCTATATTCGAGAGAGTAGAAGGAACAATTGCTACAACAGTTCTTGCGTGCATGAAGGGCGTTAACTTCGTACGTGTTCATGATGTCAAGGAGAACGCAAGAGCGATTCGTATGACGGAAGCAATCCTCAATTCATAATTATAAATAGAGATATGTAAAAAAGAGAAAAAATAAGTGTCAGAAATCTTTTGATTATCTGACACTTTTATTATTCTTATTATGATTTTGAAAAATAGTATTTTTGTTTTAAAGAATATAATTTTACTTTTTTTGGTTTGAAGTATTATTTATTCTTTTTTAGTTTATCAAATAATTCCTTGGCGGTTAACATAAATCTTGGATGAATAACTCCAGGCTCTATCTCGCAAAGAGGCCCTAATACAAAGTCTCTATTCTGCATATCGGGATGAGGAATGGTTAACGAATCGGTTAACATAATTACATCATCGTAAAAGATTATATCAAGGTCGAGAGTTCTCGGTCCCCAATGAATCTTACGTTCTCTGCCTGCATTATATTCTTCGATATGAAGACGTGCGAGAAGCTCATCGGGAGAGTAGAGAGTCTCTATCTTGAAAGCGCCGTTTAAGAAATCATCCTGATCGGTATATCCATAAGGTTTCGTCTTGATAATGGACGAAACTTTTTTAATGTCTATACATTCATCGGCACCGAGATTATCGATAGCGTTCTTAATGATATCTTCGGAATCGCC
>JAEEQX010000054.1 GCA_016285575.1 Lachnospiraceae bacterium | reverse complement strand
ATTTCTTATTATTTATACAATCTTAATTTCATTGTGAAATATATATAAATGTGCTATAATTAATCGGTTTATTTTAACAATGTGTAATTGTGTTTAATGGGGAAAAGAAAAATGAGAAAAAATATGATTTTTGGGGGACGGGGTAAAACTATATTTAACCTTGTCCTTTTGTCGTTATTTACAGTCATTTTTGTTACTCAGGTATTTTATTCATCGTCAATTTTTGCGTCGGCTGAAAACATATCCGGTGTAGAAAATGATGAGATTAACGTTGACTATACGGGTGCCAGTGAGGGATACTCGGCAGTTCTATATAACAACAGTAACGGACTTCCTACATCAGAAGCCAATGCAATAGCAGAGACCAGAGAAGGTTTTATCTGGATAGGTTCTTATTCAGGCCTTATCAGATATGATGGCTCTAACTTTGAACGTATTGATTCAACTACAGGTATTACAAGCGTTGTTTGTTTGTATGTAGATAGCAAGAACCGTCTTTGGATTGGAACCAATGATAACGGTGTAGCAGTTATGGAGAAGGGTGAGTTCAAGGTATTCAAGAGTGAACTTGGACTTCAGTCATTAACAGTTAGAAGTATTACAGAAGATGCAGTGGGCAATATATATGTTGCAACCACTCATGGTATGAGTGTGATTGACAATGACCTTAATGCATCGGTATTTAATGAGACTCAGATTAACAACGAATATATCAATGAACTTAGAACAGATGAAGAGAGCGGTATTATCTACGGTGAGACTCAGAATGGTGCAGTATTTACAATAGAGGATGGTAAGCTATCAGGATTCTATGACGGTTCAAGACTTGGAATAGATGGTGTATATTCCATTCTTCCTGATGTTGCTAATCCAGGATATGTGTACATCGGTACTACGGAATCCAAGATTTACTATGGTAACTTATCCAATGGTATGTCAGGCGCCAAGGTTATCGATATAGCTCCTCTTAAGACCGCAACCTCAATGGAGTTTATTGCAGGTCAATTATGGGTATGTTCTGATAACGGTATAGGAACATATGTGAATAATACATTCACTATGCTTGAGAATCTGCCGATGAATAACTCCATCGATCAGATGCTTACAGACTATGAAGGAAACTTATGGTTCTCATCTTCAAGACAGGGAGTTATGAAGATAGTACCCAACAGATTTTCCGATGTGTTTGAAAAGTATGATATCGAGCCCTGTGTAGTTAACTCTACCAACAGAACAGATAACATGCTTCTTATCGGTTCCGATAACGGCCTTATTGCTGTGAACGGAAACGGAGTTATGGATTCAATTCCCATTAAGTCCATTGACACTAAGGAAGAAGATGCTAAGGACGCAGACAACCTTATTGCACTTCTTGATGGAAAAAGAATCAGATCAATCATTACTGATTCAAAGGGAAAGATATATTTTAATACATACTCCAACTTAGGATTAGTTATATATGACAAAGGAGTAGTAACAACGCTTACAGAAGATGATGGTCTTCCCTCACCGAGAGTAAGAGTTGTATCTGAAACATCCGATGGAAGAATCCTTGCAGCATGTTCAGGTGGACTTGCGGTAATCAAAGACAATAAAGTTGTTGATGTGTATAACGAAAAATCCGGTATCAGCAATCCTGAGATTCTTACCGTTGTTGAAGCAGACAACAATGACATTGTACTAGGCACTGACGGTGACGGAATATATGTAATCAACAATAGCGGTATAAAAAATATTGGCCTCGATGAAGGATTATCTTCACAGGTTGTAATGCGAATAAAAAAAGACAAGACACGCGGTATCTTTTGGATAGTTACAAGTAATTCAATTGCTTACATGACAAGTGATTACAAGGTTAATACTATTCAAAAGTTCCCTTATTCCAACAACTTTGATGTATACGAGAATTCCAACGGAGATATGTGGATTCTTGCAAGCAACGGTATATATGTTGTTTCGGGCGAAGAACTAATCAAGAATGAAGAGATTAAGCCTGTGTTCTACAGTATGGCTAATGGACTTCCTTGTGTATCAACCGCCAACTCATATTCGGCTCTTACTGATGAAGGTATTCTTTATATCGCCGGTTCAACAGGAGTTGCCAAGGTAAACATCGACGTTGAGTTTGATGAAGTTAAAAACATTAAGATGGCTGTTCCTTATGTAGAAGCAGACGGCGAGATGATATATCCGGATGAATCAGGAGTATTCAATGTGCCTGCATCTGCCAAGAGACTTACTATCTACGGTTTCGTATATACATATTCTCTTATCAATCCCAAGGTTACATACAAACTTGAAGGATTCGATAAGGACAGCGTATCTACCATGCGTAATACCTTAGAGCCTGTTCATTACACCAACCTTAAGGGTGGTACTTATAATTTTGTAATGAGCATCCAGGATTCACAGGGTAACGAAGAAAATACAATCAAGGTAACAATAGACAAGAAAAAAGCTATCCACGAAACTCCTGAATTCCTCATCACAATGATTGGACTTGGAGTGATACTTATTGTCCTCTTTGTCATTGTAATTGTTAAGGCCAGAACAAGAACTCTTTTAAAGAAACAGAATGAAAACAGATTATTCATCAATGAGATGATTGAAGCATTCGCGAAGACCATCGATATGAAGGACAGATATACCAAGGGCCATTCTACAAGAGTTGCAGAGTATACAGCGATGCTTGCAAGAGAACTCGGATATGATGATGAGACTGTTGAAAAATATCATAACATCGCGTTACTTCACGATATTGGTAAGATTGGTATTAAGCCTGAAGTTCTCAACAAGGAAGGTAAGCTTACTGACGAGGAATTCACGATTATCAAGTCTCATTCGATTCAGGGATACAATGTTCTTAAGGACATCAGTATTATGCCCGAGCTTGCAATAGGTGCAGGAGCACATCATGAGAGACCTGACGGCAAGGGATATCCTAAGGGACTTAAGGGAGATGATATTCCTCGTGTTGCTCAGATTATCGCAGTAGCAGATACTTTTGATGCTATGTATTCCGATCGTCCTTATCGTAAGAGAATGAACTTCGAAAAGGCTGTATCAATCATCAAGGAAGTTTCCGGGACTCAGCTTACTGCTGATGTTGTTGAAGCATTCCTTAAGCTTGTTGAAAAAGGTGAATTCAGACATCCTGATGATGTTGGTGGCGGTACTACAGAAGATATCGACAACATACATAAAAAATACGAAGCAGAGTCCAAGTAACTCTCTGAAAGGTAAGAAATACTATGTCAAAAAAAGACAATACTCCTAAGAACGACTGGGAATTTATCTCAGATGCAGGAGAGGAAAAAGAAGAGAGCAAGGTTAAGCAGTTCTTGATGATATTGATACCGGTTGGTGCATTGGTAGTTATTGGTGTAGTTGCGCTTATCATATCAATCGGAGTTATAACCAAGATTAATAAAAAGAATCAAGAAAAGCAAAATCTCGCAGGTGGCGATGTTAATGTCGAAACGCTCGACGTAGAGAAAAACGGAGACGAAGATACAGAGACAGTTAATGAAACTTCTGACTACGTAGCTACTTTTGGATCATCTGATCTTGATACAGGTAACCTCTCACAAAAGGGCAGCGGTTACGAAGGTATCAAAGGTACCGGAGATTATAACTACGGTGAAGCTCTTCAAAAGTCACTTCTTTTTTATGAACTTCAAAGATCGGGAGATTTACCTACCAAGGTTAGATGTAACTGGAGAGGCGACTCCTGTCTTAATGACGGATCGGACAATGGGCTTGATCTTTCAGGTGGTTGGTATGATGCCGGAGATAATGTAAAATTCAATCTTCCCATGTCATATACTGCTGCAATGCTTGCATGGAGTATATACGAGGACAAAAAAGCTTATGAAGAATCAGGCCAGTTAGAATATGCAATGGCTAACGTCAAGTGGGCTAATGATTATTTCATCAAGTGTCATCCTGAAGATGAAGTTTATTACTACCAGGTAGGTGATGGTAATCAGGATCACTCTTGGTGGGGCGCAGCAGAAGTAGTCGATGTCAGAATGAGCAGACCTTCTTATTGCGTAACAAGACAGAATCCCGGTTCAGCAGTATGTGCTGAGACAGCAGCTTCACTTGCTGCATGTGCAGTAGTTTATAAGGATACTGATAAAGAATACTCTGAATTATGCTTAAAGCATGCCAAGAGTTTATATAAGTTTGCAAGAGATACCAAGTCCGACGCTGGATATACGGCTGCCAATGGATTCTATAATTCATGGAGCGGATATAATGATGAGCTTGCATGGTCAGGTGCTTGGCTATATATCGCAACAGGCGATAATACATATCTTGAGAATGCCAAGGCTGATTATAATAACGCGGATCAGAATCACAAGTGGGCTATGTGCTGGGATGATGTTCATATCGGCGCAGCAGTACTTTTGGCAAAAGAAACCAATGATAAGAAATACGCTGACGCTGTAGAAAAGCATCTTGATTGGTGGACTACAGGTGTTAACGGTGAAAAGATTACATATACACCCAAGGGACTTGCTTGGCTTGATTCATGGGGATCTCTTAGATACGCTACAACTACTGCATATATTGCAAGTATCTATGCAGATTCTTCTGTATGTAATTCTTCTAAAAAGAGTACATACGAGCAGTTTGCTCTCAGCCAGGCGGGATATGCACTTGGTTCTACAGGAAGATCATTCGAAATTGGATTCGGTGAGAATTCACCCAAGAATCCTCATCATCGTACAGCACAGGGTTCATATTGTGACAATATGAATGAGCCTTCCGAGGCACGTCATATTTTATACGGTGCGCTTGTTGGAGGTCCTGATGCCAATGATGGTTATACAGATACAGTAACGGATTATACGGTTAATGAAGTTGCATGCGATTATAACGCAGGCTTCACAGGACTTTTAGCACATTTATATTCCAAGTATCATGGTCAGACAATTAAGGACTTTGGTGCAGTAGAAGAGCCCGGTAACGAACTCTATGTTGAAGCTGCAGTTAATGTATCAGGTTCTGATTTCGTAGAGATAAAAGCTCTTACATACAATACAACAGGTTGGCCTGCAAGAGTGATTGATAATCTCGAACTTAGATATTTTGTTGACTTAAGTGAAGTATATTCAGCAGGCGGAAGCGCATCTGATATAGAAGTAACTACCAACTATATGCAGGCCGGAACTTGCGAAGGACTTAAGGTATGGGATGAAGCTAATCATATTTACTATGTATCGCTTCTTTTTGACAGGACTCTTTATCCCGGCGGACAGTCCAATTACAAGCAGGAAGTTCAGTTTAGAATTAAGAATAATAAGGGTACATGGGATGATTCCAATGATCCTTCATTCAGTGGATTACAGACAGGAACAGCAGCTTTAGCCCAGAATATTGCTTTATACGATGGCGATAAGTTGGTATTCGGTACAGCACCTGCAGGAGATGGTAAGGCAGGCGAGAGTGTTAAGCCCAACACATCCAACAACAAGCCTAATACATCAAATAACAATAATAATAACAATAATAATAATAACAACCAGAACAATAATTCCAATTCATCTGCATCAGGCAGCAAGGATAACAGCAATGATAAGGTTGCTCTCAAGGTATCCTACACTGGAGATGGCAAGAGCAGCATCTCAGGAACCATCGAGATAACCAATAACTCATCTACTGAGTTGGATTTATCTAAGGTTAACATAATATATTATTTCACCAAGAATACTAACGGTAATTATTCATTTGACAATTATCATTCAGCAGTTAATACTGCATCAGGTGAATATAAGCAGTTATCTGGAGTAACGGGATCATTTGATTCTGCAAGCGGTACGGACTGTGATCAGAAGTGTACCATATCAATCTCAGATTCTGTTAAGCTTAAGAAGGGTGATACATTCAGTGTTAACTTTGCAATCCATCCTTCGGACTGGTCCAACATTAGCACAGGAGATGATTATTCATATAAGAACTCCGATGGTATAGTAGTTAAGAGTAATGGATCAGTTATAATAGGTAAAGAACCTTAAGTAAATAGGTTTACATAACATACTAGAAACTTTTTACTAAATGTTTTAAAAACCACCCATAAATATACGGACCTTGTCTCGTATCTATAGTGACATAAGAAATGATATGAGAGTGCTTCAGGTCTGGTTTGTGAGTGGAGTTAGGAGGAAACTTGACTCAGGAACAATTTGCCGATTGTATTAATCGAATTAAGCAAAACGACAAATCAGGTCTTAAGGAAATATATGATGAGTATCTCGGAATGATATATTCAATCATATATGGTGTTGTCAACCAGAGAGAAAATGCTGAGGATATAACTCAGGATTTCTTTGTTAAACTCTACAAGATGGCTCCGACAATGGACTTGAAGGATTCTCACAAGACTTTCTTAAGTGTAATTGCCCGCAATATGGCAATCGATTTCATTAGAAAAGACTCAAGAAACATTAGTGTGGATGATTTTGTCGAAGAAGGAATAGAACCCGTTGAGAAAGAAACGGTTGAAGAAACCGTTGTCGGAGATATGACCGTAACCGAAGCGTTAGCCACACTTTCAGAGAATGAGAGGCAGGTGGTTAGTATGAAAGTTCTCTCCGATATGACGTTCAAAGAAATATCAGAGACGTTGGGAGTTCCAATGGGTACAATTACCTGGCGTTATCAGGAAGCTATCAAGAAATTAAGGAGGTTAGGCTATGAATAAAGACTTCGCAAAAGAATATAAAGATGCCGTAGTTAACGATCTGCCCGATCTCTGGGACAGAATTGAAGCAGCTCTTCCTGAGGATGTTAATGCGCAAGATGATGCGACAACTCCTGTAGCGCCGATTGAATTCAAAAAGGAAGAAAAGCCCAAAAAGAAAAAGAAGAAATTAGTATGGTTATATGCAGTTATTCCTGCTGCAGCAATTATCTTAGTGGTACTTATTCCCGTTGGTGCACTGCTTACAGCCGGAATATTCGGTTTGACTACTAAGCAATCAAGTAATAGCATGGCAGCTGCTGCGCCTGCTGCTGCGTCGGATTCGGATTCTATAGCTTATGAAGCAAGTGAAGCTGCAAGTTTTGATGAAGATCCGAGTTTCAATATCAATTCTGTAGCAGAAGCTCCGGAGTCTATTGACAGTATCTTTGAGGATGATAATTTAAAGGGTGCTGAAGCTCAGGGAGAAAAAACTAAGGATTTAATTCCTGAACCTGTTTTACCCGGTGCTGCAGATACAGAAGAAGAACAGGAACTTTTGGATATAGGTAATGGATACCTTCTTGCCAATGCTAAGATGAAGGTAAAAGTAGATGGCACTTATACAGATGATGCAATCGGAACAGTTGCAGAACTTCAGATTACCAGTATTTCAGGTAAGAATAATGAAGTATATGATGGCTTCTCAGGATTTAGTGTAGGAGAATGTGTTAAGGCTAAGCCCGAAGGATTCGATAATGCACTTAAGCCCGGAGTAGAGTACGAGGTATCAATATACCTTTATGCACCCGGTGATTACTGGGTAATCAGACCCGCAGACTGATCGTTTGCGTGAGGTAAGATATTATTATATAATGACATTGTTTGTCAAAAATCACTAGAAATAAGGCACTTTTGTGCCTGGAGGATAATATGAAACATAATATGAGTCGACTTAGAGCTACGGGGTTATTACTGCTATTTTTGTTAAGTACCATAATCCCCTTTACACACGTGAGTGCTAAGGAAGAGTATAAATTTTCCGTTTCTCTGTCTGCAGGATATAATAATCAGGTCCTTGTAGGCTTTTCGGCTCCCGTTACCATTCATGTAACTAACGACAACCTTAAAAACTTCGAAGGTTATATTCAGATGATTGTTATTAACTATGAGAATAACAACATCTTATATGAAGAGGAACTTACACTTGGCTCCGGCGAAGACAAGGTTGTCGAGATGGTATCAGGTTTCCCCATCGCTGCTGAATATGTCAATATCAGAATGACTGATAAGAAGCACAAGGTAGTATGGAGTGAACTTGAAAGAGTTAATTTTGCATATGATAAAGAAACAGTAAGAGTCGGTGTTCTTACCGACGATTTTTCAGCACTCTCATATATGGACAGACAGCATTTCTTATCTGCTCCGACTATGACAATGAGCCTTATTCCTTTTACTGAAGATACATTCCCTTCAGATTATCATGCGCTCGATACAATCGATACTATTTTAATAACTGATTTCTCTACTGACATTCTTACCAAGGAACAGATCAATGCTCTTAACCTCTGGGTACAGGATGGCGGTTTATTAATCATTGGTACAGGTTCAACTGCCAATAAGACATTGGCCGGTATTAATGGTAAGGTTGTTAATGTTAATCTCGGTAAGTCCCAGGGTGTTACTACAACTCTTGGCCTTGAAAACTGGGATTATTCTTACGTAGCCAATATCCTTTCTACCGTAGGATATAACGGACAGTATAATTCGGGATCGGCTATGTCACCTGATCCTTGGAATCTCTATGTATCCAATTACTATGATGATGATTATTCCAACAAGCCTTGGAAAGATGATGACGGTGATGGAATCAATGACTACGTATATGAAGGATTTGAGTCAGGAAATGATGCAAATGGCAATCTCATTGATTCATATGGAAATCTTATAGCACCTGATTATTATTATCTTTTTGAAAACAATGCATATGAAGTAGATCCTAACACCGGTTCTATTCATTATAAGTACTACGATGAAAAGTACGGCGTGGTTGATTACAGCGATCCTGATTATCAAAACTATGTCAATGATCCTTATTGGTCAGACGATGACAAGGAAGATATGTGCTACGACGCTTATTGTCATCAGCTTGGATATGATCCCAAGTGGTGGTTCTATGAGAATGAAGGCTTAACAGATCCTGATGATATCAATAGAGAATTCAGAATCTACTTCGGTACTGATTTCCAGGAATTCATGGATCACTTCTTATACAATGCTTACTATTATTACTATTACAGTGTTGATTTAAGACCTGACTTAACGGTTGGTTCAACATATACATTAATATCTTCTGACTATACCAAGATTAATGTAGATACTGTTGCTTTTACATTGGAAGGATCCGAGAATGCTGATTCATTTGTAGGTGATTCAACAACAGGTGATTATGATCTTGCAAGACTTATCAATGTTGGTAAAGGTAAGATCATCGTTTCAGCAGTTGACTTTACCAAGAACCCCATTCCCAAGACTGATTATGCTTCTGAACTTGTAAGAAACATGATTGAAAAAACAATCGGATTGGAACTTATACAGGAAGCATATGATTATGCTGATAATGCAAAGAGTTCATATTCTTCATATAACGGAAGCTCATATGATCTTAGAGATCTTCTTAAAAAGATTTCATCAGCTCCTTATCCTCCCGTACTTATCTACGGCGCGATATTGATTGCATATCTTGTTTTGATATTTGTTTTATACATTGTTCTTTTGAAAAAGAAAAAGACAAGTAATTTATGGAAGATATATCCTATTGCAGCATTTGTATTCTCGATACTTATTTTCTGCATAGGCTTTTCTACCAGAGTATTAAGACTTAATGTCAACGTACTCTCGATTATCACACCGGGTGAAGTTGTTACCAAGGAAGTTGATTATGTATCAGCTACAGTACCCAAGAAGAAAGAGTATCTTATCAATTTTGAAGATGATGTGGAAGTAGATAAGTCATTCATGGGTGCAGGAAGTTACCACTGGTATTCATCTACAGAACCTGATTACGATACATATACTATTCAGTATCGTGAAGGATATGATAACTTCCAGAGTGTAATATCTAACAAGGTTGGTCTTGAGAGCGAGTATTACAAAGCAGAGACTGTATATCCTACAGCCGGCGGAATCGAGATTTCATATCTTACAGATCCTGCAATTGTCGGTATTGATCCTGCAAACATCAGAGTTACAAATAACTACTCAACAACTCTTCAGGATGTAATGGTAGTTATCAATACGCCCAAGGATGGTTACAGAGATTTCTACTTTAAGAGTATTAAGTCCGGAGAGTCATACTTACTTAACCAGGGCGAAGAAATTGATGATAGTAAAGGTGGAACAATCTATTCTTCATCATACTATTCGAACAATGCGATTTCTCATTATCAGAAGCATGTAGGACTCAAGATTGTTAAGGGTATCTTATTTGGAGATCTTCATTTAGGTGATGTTTCCTTCTCAGAGCTTAGAAGAAGATGGGCCGGAATGGATTATATATACGACAGATCTTATATCGATAGTGACCATATGGTTGTAACAGCTTTCCCTCAGTCTGAGATAGGCTCCAAGGTTGTTAAGGAAAAGGGAGTTAAGGGAAGCAACGGTTGCAAGGTCAACAGAGTTGAGATGATATGGGTCAACAAGGCTTATACAGATATTAAGATTAAGAAACAGACTAATTAATGGAGCAATGCGATGATAGAGATTAAAAACTTATACAAAAGATATGGCAGATTCCTCGCACTCAACAACTTTTCACTTAATGTTGAGCAGGGCGAGTTATTCGGATTCGTAGGCTCCAATGGTGCAGGTAAGACAACAACCATGCGTATATGTGTTGGATTGTTAAAAGCTGATGGCGGCGAAGTCTTAATAGACGGAGCCAACATGCTTAAGAACCATAGAGCACTCGCATCCAAGGTTGGATATGTACCTGATTATTTCGGTGTATACAAGAGCTTAACTTCATCCGAATACTTACACTTCTTTGCAAGTGCATATGGTATATACGGAAAAGAAGCAGATATGCTTACGGATGAACTTTTAGACCTCGTAAATCTGACCAATAAAAAGGACACGGATGTTAACGGATTAAGCCGTGGTATGAAGCAGCGTCTCTGCCTTGCAAGAGGACTTGTACATAATCCTGATATTCTCTTTTTGGATGAGCCTGCCAGCGGACTTGATCCTAAGGCAAGATATGAATTAAAAGAGATATTAAAGAACCTCTCGGCTATGGGTAAGACAATCATTATCAGTTCACATATCTTACCTGAACTTGCTGAAATGTGTACTTCGGTTGGTATCATCGACAAGGGACATTTGGTTCTTCAGGGTACTATAGATGAGATTCACAGAGCGGCTGCTATGTCATCGCCTCTCAATATAGTAGTAAGAGATGAGCAGATTGATGATACATTCAATGTACTTACAACCAATCCTTTTGTACAAAAAGTTACTGCTCAGGGCAATATATTAAAGATTGTATTTACAGGTACCAAGGATGATGAGGGTGCAATGCTTGCAACACTTATTTCAAATGGTATCAATGTAATGAGCTTTTACAGAGAAGAGGGCTCACTTGAGAGTCTCTTCATGCAGATAGTAAGTAAGGATTCTACCGACGATAAAAAGAAAAAACCCGTTAGAAGGTAAAAGGTGAAAAAATGGCTGACACAGTAAAGATTCCCAAACAAAAGAAGAATAAAAGGAATGCGGTTCTTTTTAAGGAAATGACAGTTGATATGAAGCGTCCCAAGATTATGCTTGTTATGCTCATAATCAATTTGCTTCTTATTCCTGTAACTGCATCATTTTTCCTAGGTATAACGATAGCTGCTTTTGGATCAATTGATTATCGTGTACTTGCATGGTACTTTATAGCGCTTGTATTTTGTGAGATGACTCTTTTAGCGTTTATTACACCTGCAATTACGGCCGGCAGTATATCACTTGAGAAGGAGAGACAGACGCTTGATGTACTCCTTACAACAAGGATGACTACATGGGAAATTATAAAGGGAAAGTACTTATCTGATTTTATTTTCTTATCTTTGATGGTAATTTCCACATTTCCGGTCCTCTCAATCGTATTTATATATGGAGGCTTATCACTCTTCCAGATGTTGTACGTGGGACTTGGATTAATTGTATTCATAGCTTTTATATCATGCTGGGGCGTGTTCTTTTCAACACTTACCAAGAATACGGTATTATCGGTTATCCTGACATATTTATTCATCCTGTTTTATATGGCGATAACCATTGCAATACCTTTTGTACTTCTTGGTGTTGTAAGCGGAATTAACTCAGCATTGTATTATGACAATGTTAACTTCCCGATGATCACTACTGAAAACTTTATCAACGGAGATTTCTTATTCTTAACAGGAATCTTTAATCCGATTCTTACCATCTTCGATATGGTAGGTAATGCAATCGGATATAACTTCGGCGATGAGAGTTTTGCAGGCATGAGCTTACTGTGTGAATCAGGTTTGATGGGTCATTTTACAGAGAAGAACTTGTTATTCAAGGCATATTCTCCTCTTAGTATGATATATATGGGTCTCACATCGTTTATTGTCCTTAAGATTTCGGCAGGTATCCTTAATCCTGTCAGGGGCAAGGAAAGAAAAATGGTGAAGAATAATGGAACTGGACAAAAGAATTGAAAAAATAGTTAAAAACGCTAGAAAAAGACTTTGTAAAATTCGTTTTTACAAGATGTTACTGTTATTCATTATCATTGGATTAACAGTATGGGGAATCTTGCAGACAATAGCGCTTATTGTGCCTTTTTATGAAGCATCCATTATAGGTATTATTGCTTGTATGGTACTTGTTATTGCCGGCGTTATAGTTGCAGTTGCATCTTACCCTAACATGAAGCAGGCTGCACTTTCTCTTGACTCCAAGGGATTAAAAGAGAGAGTAACAACATCCATGCAGTTACGTGGTAAGAAGGATGTATTCTCACAGATTCAAAAGAAAGATACTCTTGAGAAGGCTGAAAAGATATCCATAAGAAAAGCATTTCCTTATAACATTAAGAAGATATTATTCCTTTTCTTATTCCTTAGTGCAATGTACGTATTAACAACTGCTATGATTCCTGCCAAGGCAAAAGAGATTGCTCATGAGAATCATATTCTTAAGCAGGAAGTTAAGACTGCAGAAGAAGAACTCGAGGAATTGGTTGCTGAGATAAAAGAAACTCATAACTTATCAGTAGAAGAGATTCAAAAGCTTGAGGATATATTGGAAGAAGCAAAAGAAGAACTTAATCAGAGTGAATCTTCTTCCGAGATAGACAAGATTAAAGAGCGTTTCGAGAATAAGATTTACGAATCTATCGGTGAAAATCCTTCTGATATTAATAAGAGAGAAGCGCTTGCAATCCAGAATGCACTTGAGAGTGCAGAGTCCGGAGAATTCAAGGCAAAAGAACAGGAAGAATTAGCTAAGGCACTCGAAGATCTTGCCAAGAAGAATCAGGATGAAGAGATGGAAAAACTCGCTGAGCAGATGCAGCAGGAGATAGAGAACAATGGTCAGATATCTCAGGACACCATCAATCAGGCTCAGGAACAGTTACAGCCTTACGTAAATGGTCAGCAAGGCGGCCAGCAGGGCCAAGATCCTAATGGTGGTCAACAAGGCGGTCAGCAAGGCGGCCAGCAGGGTGGCCAGCAAGGTCAGGATCCTAATGGCGGTCAGCAAGGCGGACAGCAAGGCGGACAGCAAGGCGGTCAGCAGGGTGGACAGCAAGGTGGTCAGCAAGGCGGTCAACAGGGC
>JAEEQX010000007.1 GCA_016285575.1 Lachnospiraceae bacterium | reverse complement strand
CATGAGCCATGTTTCTCCCTCCATTATTTCTTGCTCTGACTCTTTTTATCCCATTCATCGAAAGCATCGTCAATAATGTCTATCATGGCATCTCTGGTTCCTTCAGTGATTCCTTTGATAATTGCAAATATAAGTGATATTTCAACCGGAATTGCGAATGCGATTAATACACATAAGAAACATTCCATATAATCACCTGCTCTCCGTTGTTACCTTGGTATCCATTACGCAGTCTTCATAGTATTCACAACTGCCACAGAAGTGCTTGCAGCGTACTTGCTTCCTATGAAAGCATTTCCAGATCCAAAACTTAATCTTTTTCATCTATATTCCCCTATTTTCTGTATTTTCTAAGATTGAATCCTTCTCTTTTTGCCATCTTGATGAGTTCCTGTTCACTTGCTCTGGATACATCAAGCATCTGGCAGAATCCGAAGCCTCCTGAGAATGTAGCACTCTGTATTGCGTACTCATTCTCGAGGTCTTTTCTAAGTCTTTTATAATCATATTCAACATTTGAATCATCTTCGAAAAACCAACACATATCTGCTACCTCCTTTTATCCTTTGTTGAACTAATCTTATCATTTATCAAGATGGGGTGTTGTCCCATAGATGGTACTTGAAATCTTTTGCAATAAAAAAGCCCAGTTCATATTGAACTGAGCCTGTATTTATACCGGTTCGTAAAAGAATGCGGCTATTTTGGGATGCTTGTCCACATATCCTTTTAGAAACTTATTGAATATCTTAGTAGATACTATGAATTTTCTAAAGTGTCTTGAAGCTCCTGCCAAGAACATGAAGCTTAACACAAAAAACGGGACTTGCGGAATAATCGGGAGTATCAATCCAACAACCGCCAGCCTGAAGAATACCCAAAACAGGTATAAAAACAGCAGTTTCTTCAATATATTCAAAATCTTTTTAAATACTTCTTCCGCAGTCATCTTTCGTCCTTATTATCGTGTTTTTCGTGTTTCTTGCCAAAGCTGTCTTTTAGGAATATTGCGAGTATCAGCATGTAGCAGACTGTCTTGGGAAGCATCAGCATGCCAAGCATGGGTACGAGTGATACTATTGTTGCAACAGGTATGTAGAATAAAAACGACAGAGTAACATATAACCACAGTCTTTTGAAATTCTTATTATCATTACGGTTTCTAAAGTATATGAGCACTGTCAATAATCCGATTCCGACAAACGGAATATTTCTCATTACACCCCAGAATATGCTTGAGCCACCTGATAACCAGGCGTTGCCCGGTAGGCAGCATATTCCGATACGTGTACTGGTCGCTATTATGAGGCCAGCCAATACTGTCTTCTTTTCATGTTCATCTTCCCACTTATATAGTTTGGTATGTAGGAAATACAAAAGCAGGTAGAAGACTGTCATGGTTATTGATGTAACTAACTTTCCGAATCCAAGAGCGGCAGTATAGTCCTTATCGGAAAAGTAGTTAAGGACTCTTGGCACGAGATGAAATGCATCGCCGCCTCCTAGAACCAAGGCTGCAATACCCATGTATCTACCGATTGCGTCTTTTCTTTTTATGAGGATTATGATACCTGTAGTGATCGCAAATATCAGATACAGGATGTCAAATGTAGATTCGCCGTATTTCACGCTATCCTCCGTATATTTTAGTTAACGTGTCATGTGTGTTTTATCTTTTATATTATACTACATGACCTGTATAATGTGCATTCTAGATGATAATTGTTACAAATATGTTAAAGCCCCGGGACTTAATCCCAGGGCTTAATACTTAATTACTTACAATTCTTCTTAATAGCGTCTCTGACAAATACCGCTGTGCCTTCTCCGCCTGCCTTGTCGATGTTGTCGGTAAACTCATTACCGCTTGCATACATCTCGCCAAGGCCTAAGAGAATCTCATCCGTGCACTTGTAAAAATGAGTTGTGATGTACTCCTTAAGTGCAAGGACAAGCCTTTTACTCTCTTTATCCTGTGCTTTTTTATCGGATATCTTTCTACACTCGCCAAATTCAACGAAGATGTTCATGAAGTCTGCCATGATCTTTTTCTCATCTTCTTTGGAGCGCTTGGCTGACTTTTTTTCATATTCCTTATATTCAGTCGTGTCGCCCCACTGCTCTTTGGCTTTCTTGGTATACTCGTCAATCTTGCTATTATCAAATGCTGAAAAATCCATCTTCTTTGCTCCTTTCTTTTTCAGTTCACGGGCAAAAGATATTAGGTTTTCCAGATGTTCTTTCTTTAATGTCAACAGCTCTATCTGTTGATCAAGCGCTTTCTTTTTATCGAAGTCCGACCTGTTGATGATATCCTTAATATCCTTTAAGGGGAATTCCAGCTCACGAAACAGCAATATCTGTTGCAGTCGCTCCAGATCCGTATCGTCATACAGTCTGTAGCCTGACTCCGTATACTCTGCCGGCTTGAGGAGTCCTATCTTGTCATAATATTGCAGGGTTCGTATACTAACGCCTGCGAGTTTGCTAACTTCATTGACTGTCATCATGTCTTTTCCCTCCGTGATAAGTATACCATAAAGTATTACGTAACGTCAGGGTCAAGAACTTTTTTAAAATTTTTTTGATGAGAATAAAACACCCGTGTGCTGGCGCACCCGGGTGTTAGTCTCATCAGTACATTTATTCTTCTAATTGAACTATATGTCCGTGTTTTAGTTCGTTTTCAAGCAGATCATATACGTAATAAGGACTTTCTCTATACAACCCTGTCTCAATATCTACAATCTTGTCATATACCTCAGAACTGTATAGTATCTTCATAGCCTCGTCATATTCTATTTTCTTCGATTCAGTAATAAGCTTGACCATATCCTGAATCATATACTCTACCATCTGCTGTTGCATAGACATATGTTATCTCTCAACCTTTCTCAACAGAGCAATTGCTCTCTGTGTGTGAAATGAGTACTGATTAGTAGTTTCTTTGTAGATTAATCCATTCAATAGAGTCTGAAACGATATAGCCCCCATCTCATGCTGTCTGAATAAAAGAGCCATGGCATCATCAGCTATAGGACCTATTACAATATCATACTTGTTATCTAGGTTACATTCCGGGTCAGAATAATCACTAAATTGCTTATTTCGATTATTCTTAACAAATCTGGCCCATTCTTCTGAAGTTTCTTTGCCGAAATCTTTTACGGATAAATCATTGTTTTTTAGCTGAGCCTCATCTAATTCGAATATATTAACTATAGGAGAACCTCCATATATATTTACTACCCTCTTAGCCATTTTCTCAGCTTGTTCTTCTATAACTGTTAGATAGAAGCCTTGTCCAAAATCCTTGTATGGACGACATTTTGTTAAATCAATCTCTTTAATGTCAATGTTGCTACCATGATATAATTGAATCAATACTTACCTCCGTTCTTTCTGCATATCAAGGTAAGATCATCAAGCGCATCGTCAATACTTAGAGTATGTTCTATATCATAATGTTCTTTTATAAATTCTATTCCTTTAAAATCATAGAGATAAAAAAAGGCTTCCTTTTCAGCCATGTGAAATCTGTTAGCGAATTCATTTACGCAAACAACAGTATAATCTATTTTATTGTCTAGCTCGCTCATAGTATTACTCCTTAATATGCTGAATACATAATTACAGCAAGCACGTTCCCCTAATTGTGTTAGCCAATACATTTTTTTCATTATAGCATACTAAGATATATCGAGTATATTTTTTTATAATTCAAAAAAGACTGACTAACGTCAGTCCTTTAATTATTTATATAGATCAAATCCGTATAAAGCATACTTTATTTTATGATTTTTACGGTATTCCCTGTATATTCACTCTCCGAGAACAATACTATCAAACTCGTAATTATAGGGATGAATAATGCTGCGATGCAGAATCCCTGCTTTCTTCCGAATGCCTTGCAGATTGCATATGTGCCATAGCGGTATACAAGCGAATATATCATTTTTACCAAAAATACCACCATTGAGAGTACTACTGTTGCCGTTCCAATTGCGGTATTGAAAAAATCAGCGTTGCTCGATCCGTTTAGTATGCCGGGGCCATATGCCAAGATAGAAACTATAAAGTAAAGCATGCCATACAATGCAGTTATAACCATATCAACGATGAATACAAGAAGCGCGGTGCTACTATTAAATCCTATATGGTATCTAACCCATCTGTTATAAAAAGGGATGAGTCCCTTCCACCAAGCCTCTCCCGCTTTATGAATAAGAACGCAATTGATAGGTACTTTTATCACACGTATAATAACCGAGGACATACATAATAGAACACACAATATTAGTAATACAATTGTGCCTCCTAGGATACCAAAAATATATATAAACATCTCCATAATTGTTTCTCCCTTCGAGTATTTACACACTATTCACATATATAGTTTATTTTTTGTTGATATAAAAATCAATACCCGAGTACTTTCACACTCGGGTATCCTGTATCTTAGTAGTTTTTCAACGCATCCTTAATGCTCTGCTTGTATTCCTTGACGACTTCTGCGGGGCCTGTGATTTTAACTTCAGGGCCGAGTGCAAATGTCCAACCGAAGAACTGCTTACTTACAGCAACTTCGACATATGTCTTATAATATCCTGCAGTCTTGGACTTATTGATGAGGATATCCTTACCGAACCTGTCGATAAAAATTCCTACCATGCTCTCAGGAAACTCCAATTCAACTCTCTTGGTATCTCCTGCGAACATACCAAAGCTCTTCTTGGCATAGCGACCGGGATCAAAATCTCTAAACTCTGCTCTACCTTCTCGCTTCTCACCCTTAATGCTAATCTTATCCATCTTATCGACTCTATAATGTTTGATCTTTTGATCCTGATGGTCGAATGCGATTAGATAATAATTCTCATCATCCCAAGTAAGTGCCCAAGGGCTAACTTCATATATTTTTATATTATTTCCGTCTTCGTCTTTTTTAGCTGTTAACTTCTTATCAACACCCCATTGCATGTATCTGAAGTTAATCCTGGAGTTTTGATTAATCGCTTCATGTATCTCATCGACATTGTAATAGATACTCTCGTTCATGGTCTTGATTCTGCCCTGAACATGTACCTGTCTCTTTAACTCTTCTGCTTCGTATACACTTGCAAAATCAGTTATCTTCTTGATAAGCTCTGAAGACTTTTTCTCTGTGATGAATTTCGATGACTGTACTGCATCTACAAGGAGCTTAAGCTCTGCGATTTCGAATTGTTTCTGCCCCACATGATAACAATAATTCGGTCCTTCCTGACCACCTATTATCTCTATGCCCATCACATCGGTGAATACTTTGAAGTCTCTGTAGATACTCTTTCTCTCCGAAGATATTCCTCTTTCCTCGAGTTCTGAGAGAATCTCCTGCATGGTTATGCCATGATTTTCATCAGTCTTCTCGAGCATTATTTTATATAGATAATATAGTTTTAATTTCTGATTCTCATTCTTGGGCATATATATTTACCTCCGTAAATACACACTCTGACAGGTACTTTTTTCTGATATACATTTATAACAAATCATCAAGTTTATCGTCTAACTTATCAATTACCTTATTTTTGAAATTGAGTTCCTCGATAAGTTTCGTCTTAACCTGCAACTCTCTATTGAGGTTCTGATTATACCTCTCAATTCCTTCGAGATGCTGCTGGTGTGCTGTATCATCCGCTACCTCGAGTAAGTATCCACGCTTCCTCTTACCGTCATATAGATACGATACTTTTATCGCATAGATGAACTCGCCTCTTCGATAGTTATGAGTCTTACTAACCTTATCTACCTCGAATTCGTCTATCCATGCATCAAAGAGTGCTCTTATCTTTTCATCCTCGATCTGCTTATCTGCGAGGTTTTTAGACATCTCAGGGAAGTACTTCTTGGCTATATCCGTAGCGGATAAGTATCTCTTTTTAAAATCAAGTGATATGTATCCCGTATGGCCTTCATTAAGTATGGATGTCGATACGAGGTCATCAACCTTATATAGACTGATACGATCCATGATGATTAAGAATCCTATCTCATCGACTAAGTCTGCAAGTGCCATCCACTCAATCTCTGTTGTGATTGAACGACCGATAAAATAAGCAAATATCGAGAATACCTGCATGAATCCACCGATTGCAAGATTGATTCTTGATACATTGGGATTTTTAAACCAGCCGTATATTAGCGCTGCAAAAGTCATCACCAGGAATATAGCAACCTCTGCCAAAAAGAGATTATGAAGCGGGCCGTATTCTTTTACCATAACGGCTACTCCGTTTTCTATCCTGATGTCAAAACTTTTATAGAATAGGTCTGAATAACCGGTTGTGAGTACGCACGCATACACGAATGATGCGAATAAAAACAGTAAGAATTTTAGCCACTTGGGAATCTTGATCTTGCAGACGCTGAATATAAGAAACAAGCCTATAAGTATGAGATAGCATCCGCCGATATAGAGGATCTTGTTGGCGACGAGCGCTTCTCTTGCGTTACGTGAGAGCGCAATGATGATGTAGCTACCCTGCGACATAATCGCGAGGATAAATATAAGCGTATAGTTCACCGAATAATAGTCACGTTTCTTGATATAGTAGAGCACGCAACATATGAGTGAAAGTATGAATATCGTGACGTAATACGCCATTACCATTAAGCGTTCACCACCTTCAGATAATCAGCAAATACCTGCTTTTGCATAGGCTTGGAGAAATAGAATCCCTGGAAATAATCGCAACCAAATCTCTCAAGAAGCATCTTTTGCTCGAGTGTCTCGACACCCTCAACAAGTACGTAGTAGTTCATGTTTTTAAGCATTCTGATGGTATTCTCAAGATATATGATAGCGCCATCGAGGCCTTCGCCGTTTTCCGGTTGCATTGCTTTCCAGAGGATACTTTTATCTATCTTAATGATGGAAAAAGGCATCTCGTACATATACGCTATGTTCGAATAACCTGTTCCATAATCGTCAAGCGAGAATGAGAAGCCTGACTCAGAGAGCTTACCGATTGTATCGATTAAAACCTTGTGATTGTCTGCTGTTGCGGACTCTGTAATCTCAAGGTTAATGCAATTTGAGTCGAGGTTATATTTTTTAAGTATCTCATCAAATGATTCCTTGATGTTACGGCTTACGCACTGAACCACTGACAAGTTAACCTCGATATAGTTGATACCAAGGTCTTGGAGTCTGCCTTCCTTGTAGAATCTGCAGACTTCTTCGAATACGAATCTTCCTATCTCGAGTACGGTACCGTTTTGCTCTGCGATGGGGATGAATTCATCGGGTGCTATGAAGCCGAATTCATCATCGATGAGTCTGCAAAGCGCCTCAGCAGAACGAACCTTACCTGTATGATAATCCCATATGGGCTGATAATATACCTGAAAACTCTTATTCTTAAGGGCCTTGTCGATAAGTCTCTCAACAAGTACTCTTCTTTCGTACTCTGCGATAATCTGCGGTACATCCATAACTGATGATCTCTTCTCATCAAATGATGCATCGATAATCATCTGGAGGTTTTCCATTGTTTTTACATCTTCAGGAAGTTGGATTGCACCAAACTGCACAGGGAACGCAAGTGTGATCTTTCCCTTGCCCCAGCTTTCTTCGAAGCGATCGAAGATCTTTTTCTTAATCTCTTCTATCTTCGCATCATCGATTCTGTCCCCTATCATCGCAAAGTGACCTCTGTTACAGTCATAGCACATGAAGTCCGTAAACTCGGTCTCAAGGAACATAGAGATCTTACTAAGAATGCCGTTCATGTTTTCGAATCCGATCATCTTGTTGTAGTAGTTAAGATTAGGGATTTTTACCATGAGAAGTGTCTTGTCGTTACTTGCCATCGCATCATTAAGTGCATCCTCGAGTGCGAATCGATTGTATATACCCGTTATGGGATTGATGACATCATCTTTATTTTCTATCGTAAATAGAATACCCATCATACCGAGGGATTCGAAGAACAGAGTTACCAAGTACTCGGGGATAATCATCTGTACCACTAATGGGATAAACGATATGAGTATGAAAAAGAGAAGCGCTGCCGATCTGCCCTTGGTTAAGACTCTGTTGTGTCTAATCGCAAGGTATAATGCAAATACCATGTATGAGATTGATACGATGTAAAGCACTATAAAGAGCGGGCCGTGTGTGTATCTGTCAAGCTCATCATAGTAAAATACCAACTCATGGAATGGATTGGTGAGCAGCACGATAATATCGAATGTGATTGGAAGAGCTAAGAAGTATAACGAAATAGTCTTCGACTTTTGATAGCCCAAGAGATAGAACACATATACATCAAGCAAAAATGCCAGGATATTATGAGTGCATAAATACACATAATTCCAAAAGTCCATGAAGGATCTTGTAAATTCATCGGGATAATTGTTGCAAAGAGAACTGAATATGTCAGAGAATTCTGATATTACGCCCAAAAGAAGCATTACCAGAAAGACACGGTTGGCATGTCGTCTGAGGCCTTTTTTGTATACAACATAATAGACGATAAACAGCGTTACGAATACCGCTGCTATATCAAACTCAATATGGTAAAACATCTATACACTCTCCCCCAGATCGCGAAGTCCTTCCCCTAACACAATATTATAACAAATTTCTTGAGAATTACAATAATAGAGCGCCTTTCGGCGCTCTATTACAGATAGAAATTTTAAGTTTATTTTTGAGTATTATTTACTATTTCTTCCTATTTTTCAATTCCTTGGTCAGGAGTGCTGTCTTTTACGGCGTTGAAGTCTGATAATACCCAACCGTACTCGCCGCTCTTAACGATGCTTCCGCAGAAAGGACATTCGCCAAAGTGCATTCTATCCATTACACCGCCACAGTTGGGACAGTTGAATGCCTTCTTAGCTGCGCCTGCCTCAGGAGTCTTGACGTTAAGCGATCTCATGAATGTCATCAAGTAATGCATCTCCCAACGAGTTGTCTTATCACCGAAGAGGATCTCTCCTGTAACTTCATTGGTCTGATAATCAATCATCGAAGATGAGAGATATACTGTAGCATACTCGAACTGTGAGTCTTTTCTGTAGAATGTCATGTATGCTTCATTAACTGTGATTCTATCAAGATGAGGCTGTACCTTATCTGCAATCTTCTTTTCAAGCTGCTTCTGTGTTCTGTCATATAGATTAGAATGAAGCACTGCCTGTACATCTGTTAAGTCTCTCTTGCACCATGCATCCTGAATATCCATATACACATCTTTTGCATATGTGATGAAGTCAGGCTCTGTGAAGAGAGGGTCATGAGCTTCAATGATACTAGCTATCTCGTTACTTCTGTTAGGCATTGACTTAGCCACTTTTGCCTGTCTCCTCTGAGGTTGATTGTTATTAGGAATCTCTCTATAGTTGTTAGCATTGTTCTGAGGGATGTTTCCGCCGCCCTTAGGACCATTCTTCTTATTAATTGCTTTGACTATCACGAATATGATAATTCCGATTATTGCTAAGATAGTACAACAGCAAGGATGCTTGAAGAAGAGATCTACCAATATACCGAATAAGATTCCACTTCCCGAACCGCCGCTGCTTGAATAATCCGAATCGCCCCAATCTGATGAGCTGCCCCAGTCTGATGAACCGCCCCAATCGGATGATGAACCGTAATCATAATCGTTGTAATCACCGAATGCCTTGGCACGTGTCATCAATGCGCCTGTGAAGCACGCTAAGACGAACACCGTCAATAACATTAACACTAATGTTTTTAAATTTTTCTTCATTTGAGTATCCTTTCCTGTTTACTCGTTTCTCCGTTTTACTCTATATCTTAACTAAATACAGTTAAGTATTCGGTTGGCTTTTTCCAACCCGTAAACATAGTAATAATAACATATTGTGAAGGTAATTTATATGAGAAAAACTCAATTATTTTCTATCCTTCTCATTTATATACAATATATTATCTCAATTGTTTTTTGAGGGTTATATAGGGGTATATATTTTACTATTTATTTTTACTATTTAATTTTTCTATTTCTCATCTACTACCTGGAAGATTATGAATTTGAGGTAGTATGACTCGTCTGCCGACCAGAGGATTGGATGATCAGGCGCTTGAGTTCTAAATTCAACTTGTTTAAGTCTCTTATGTACTGACTTTGCAGCCTGTAAGATAGTCTGTTTGAAGAGTTCCTCTGTCATGAAGTGAGAGCAGGAGCAAGTTGCGAGGAATCCACCATCACGAACAAGCTTCATCCCCTTCATATTAATCTCTCTATAACCTCTGATGGCATTCTTGGTCGCTTCTTTCGACTTAGTAAATGCAGGAGGATCGAGAATTACTATGTCATACTGCTCGCCCGCCGTATAGAGTCTGGGCAATTCATCTAATACATCCTCACATCTAAACTTAGCCCTATTATCAAGGCCATTATTCTTGGCATTCTCAGTAGCCTGTGACACAGCAAATTCGGATATATCAAGGCCTGTTACATCAGTAGCACCTGCATACGCACAGTTGAGTGCGAATGTACCCATATGTGTGAAACAATCCAGAACCTTAAGTGTATTAGCACCTCCTAAGTTGGAACTAAGCGGTAATACTCCTTTTACAAGACGCTGCATGGCAAGACGATTGTGCTTTTGATCAAGGAAAAAGCCTGTCTTTTGGCCGTTTACTACATCTACTGTATACTTGATACCATTCTCAGATATGGGAACATTGGTATCGAATTCATCTCCGATGAAGCCCTTATGAAGATACAATCCCTCTTTCTTACGAACCGGTGCATCGGATCTCTCGTATACGCCACGAATATTGTATCCATCATCTTTTAATACGGCTTTTAATTCATCGATGATTGTCTCTTTTAACTTATCTATACCAAGTGCTAATGACTGAACTACAAGTACGTCATTATACTTATCTATAACTATTCCGGGCAAGAAATCTGCTTCGCCGAAGATTACTCTGCAAGAATTAAGCCCGTCCTCACTCTGTGACATAGAAGCTTTTCTAAGTTCCCATGCGTTACGTACTCTCATCGCAAGAAACTCGCGATTAATCTCAGTGTCAGCATCTCTTGTAAGTAGTCTGATTCTTATCTTCGAGTTAGAGTTAATGAAGCCCTTTCCAAGTGCTACGCCATTATTATCCCTAACGAGTACGATATCGCCATCAACACATTCACCTGTAATCGACTCAATCTCGTTATCATATATCCACGCCCCGCCTGCCTTGGCGTTACGTCCTTCATTCTGTTTTAGTACAACTATTGCGCTCATATTTATTCCTTCCAAACATACAATAAGAGTTTATCACACAGCCACCTCAAGTACCATAGAGAAAACAAAGTCATTAGAGCAAATCTCGGAAAAAGATATTTTTTTACCGAGGTTTACTTGACAAACCCATGCCATATATATAAAATTTGTGTAAAGATAGGTAAAATTTATAAAATTTCCGAGGTTTACAAAAATGTTATTCACATATAATGAGGCAATTGAAAAATGCGGAAGCGCATACAAGATGTCACAAGATATCAATAATAAAAAGATCTTTAAACTTGAAGAAGGTATATATTCCACTGAAGAAAATGTTCCTGAGATAGGGATAATTATGAAGAAATATCCTAAAGCAGTACTTACGGGAGAATATGCTTTTTACATACACGGAATGACTAATCTCATTCCTGATTTATACGACCTGGCTACTCCTTCCAAGGCCGCAAAACTCAAGGATAATCGTATCCGCCAGATTTATGTTCGAGATGATATCTTCCCATTAGGCATCGAAGAAAAAGAAGTTAATGGAATAACTGTCAGAATATATGACAAAGAACGAATGCTTATTGAACTCTTACGCAATAAAAATAGTATGCCTTATGACCTATATAAAGAAATACTAGTTAATTATCGAGAGGAATTAAATCGTCTGCAAATATGGCGCATACAAGAATATGCTATTCGCTTTCCTAAAAGTAAGATGATATCCAAGGCCCTTGATGTGGAGGTAATGTAATTGAATCTATCTGAAATGACAAATATATATGTTTCATCCGGATTATCCACAGAACTGGCCAATTCAAGAGTGTGCCAAGATATTGTTCTTAAGGCTATCGCTGATGGTCCACTAAATCGGAATGTAACCATAAAAGGTGGTGTTGTGATGAGAAGTCTCACACACAATGACCGTCGTTCCACAAGCGATATTGATCTTGATTTTATACATTATTCGTTAAACGAAGTTTCAATTCGTGAGTTTGTGAATAAGCTAAATTGCTTGGATGGAATCCATATTTCGATGGAAAACGAGATTAAAGAATTAAAGCATCAAGATTATCATGGAAAAAGTATTGTAATTATCATAAAAGATGAATATAACAATACGATCAAAAGCAAGATTGACATAGGTGTTCACAATCATCTGGAAATCGATCAAGAAGAATACTGTTTTGATGTATGTATGGATGATGAAGGAGCAACTTTACTTAAAAATACAGTTGAGCAATCATTTGTAGAAAAACTAAGATCTTTACTTAAGTTTGGTGTCAATAGCAGAAGATATAAAGATATCTACGATATGTATTATCTAAAAACCGTTGTATCTGACGATAAAATGAAAACTATGCTCAAGCTGCTCGTTTTTGACGATGAGGGTATGTTTGAGAACTCCATGAATGACATTATTAGGAGAATTGAAATAACTTTTAGTAATGAGAAATATCTAAATAATGTATCCGAATCCAGACAAAGATGGTTGGATGACGATATTCATATAATTACTAACGGAATAATAGATTATCTTGTATCGATAAAGTAATAAAGGGCGCCAATGGCGCCCTATTTATATTGTCATTTCGTGTAATTCTATGTGTGCAGGTTTGTTGGGTTCAAGTTCGAGGATGGCATAGGTTGGGTTACCTGAGGCCTGGCGAGGAAGTGAGATGCTGCCGGGATTCATGATCTGAAGCTCGCCGTCGGTACTGTAAGTAGGTCTGTGTGTATGCCCAAAGAGCGCCACATCGCAGCCTCTATCCTTGGCTTCATCTATGATGCGCCATAATCCGCTTGATACATTGTACATATGACCATGTGTTACGAATATCTTATGTCCTTCGAATTCGAGCACTCGCTCCCTCGGTAAGAATGAGCAAAAGTCATTGTTGCCGGCCACAGCTACGAAGGGCACTTCGCATACGGACTCTATCTCATCCTCGCAGCCCTCTACATCGCCGCAATGTATAACATAGTCTATATCATCAAGTTCCTCAAAGAGTTCATAGAGGTTTCCCTGATACCTATGTGTGTCACTTACTACCAAAATCTTCATATAATACCTAAATTCAAATATCTTTTATTAAATCTTAACCAAATCTATTCTAAACTAGTTAAATAAAACATATAACTATATAAAACTATTTAAAACTATTTAAAACTATTTAAAACTCTAATTAATTATTCTAATTAGTTAAAACATAAATTAAATTGTATATAGTTTTTCTAATTCTCATTATCACAAAGAATGGATAACATCTTTCTTATCGCTTTGCCTCTGTGAGAAATCTTGTTTTTCTCTTCCATGGGGATTTCTGAGGATGTACAACCGTACTCAGGCAACATGAATATCGGATCATATCCGAACCCATTCTCTCCTGCCTCTTTGTATCCTATATATCCTTCCATGGTCTCTCTGACCACGATTTCATTGCCATCCATATCAATACTTGAGAGTGCACAGACGAATCTTGCGGTTCTGTCCTTATCTTTCACTCCCTCAAGCCTGTCAATAATCGCTTGGTTCTTAATATGATATGAAGTATCCTCTCCCATGTATCTCGCTGAGAGCACACCCGGTTCCTTGTTAAGAGCATCGACTTCGAGACCTGAGTCGTCAGCGAAGACATAAACCTTGTCGTAGTTTACATAATCTAACGGCTTTTTCTTCAGATATTCTTCTCTGACACGTCTCGCCTTGATGAGTGAATTCTCCTCGAAGGTTTGTCCATCTTCGATGATCTCCGGAGCCAAATTTTCCTCTTTCATGGTCACAATTTGCCAGTTTGAAAAATTAAATATAGATTTAATTTCTCGAATCTTGCCACTATTTCCAGTGGCTACGATTACTTTTGTCATTCCCATAGCTAATCTCTCTTCTCGTCGTTCTTCTTGGGCGGCTTGGGCCCCATAAACTGATAAAGGTATGTCTTAAGCATACCATTATAGATCTTTCTGTTCTTATCCGCCTTCTTGCCAATGGCAGTTTCGGCGTCAGGATACGATGTAATCATGTACATAGACCATGAATCCAGGTTTTTATACCTCTCTCCGAGGGTCTTATATATATCAGCAACACTATCGTTATCCATTAGTCTCTCACCATACGGAGGATTGGTCATAATGAAGCCATATTTCTTAGGATGACTTAATTGGTCAACTCCTCTTGTTTGGAAATGTATGTACTTATCGACCCCTGCTTTACGAGCATTTTCTCTCGCAATCTCTATCATCTGAGGATCTATATCATACCCCTGAATGTCCGATTTTACGGGCACTTCGACTCTTTCCTTGGCATCTTCGATACAGTCCTTCCAGACTCTTGACTCAATCAGATGATGCCAATTCTGAGCTGAGAATTTTCTATTCATTCCGGGCGCCATATTGCATCCAATCAGAGCTGCTTCGATAGGAAAAGTTCCTGATCCGCAGAACGGATCCACCAAAATTCTGTCAGATTTCCAAGGTGATAAAAGTATGATTGCGGCTGCCAAATTTTCAGCAATCGGTGCCTTGGCCGTGAGCAATCTGTAGCCTCTTTTATGTAAACCAACTCCTGTCGTATCGAGTCCAACTGAGACGATATCCTTGTTAATCATAACCCTGATTGCGAACTCCGTTCCGGACTCTTCAAAATGGCTAATGCCATATATACCGCTTAAACGGTCCACCATGGCCTTTTTCATGATTTTCTGAATATCTGTCGGCGAGAAGAGCTTACTCTTCACTGAGGCGGCTTTAACGACGTTGAATTTCGAATCCTGCTCGATAAATCTCTCCCATTCGATGGCTTTTGTGCCTTGAAAGAGGTCTTCGAAGGTCTCAGCCTTGAATTCGCCCATGTTAATCATGACTCTGTCCGCTGTACGAAGGAATACGTTGGCGTAAGCTATAGCCTCTGTATCGCCCTCGAAGTAGACTCTACCGTCCTGAACCTTGGTTACCTCGTATCCGAGGTCATATATTTCTTTTTTTAAAACAGCTTCCATGCCAAAATGGCAAGGAGCTATGAATTCATATATTTCAGACATTTTTATATCCTTTCCCTAAAGAATATTACCATAATCCCTCATTAAACTCAATTTTATATGTGTATACATTACCTTTATTATCTGTGTTTTATTCTAATGTTTTTATTCTCATGTTTTTATTCTCATGTTTTTATTCTTATGTTTTTATTCTTATCTTTATTTCATTGTGATATTATAATTGTGTAATTAATTATTACTATTTTATCCTTTATATTTCTAAACCACCGGGTAAGGTAAAGAGTAAAGAGGAAATAATAAATAACTGATTATTTTTTTTGATAATTATATGAATTCTTGGAGTTTAACATGGAAATAGAGAGAAAGTTCAAGATTAAGTCCCTTCCGGACTTGGATAAGTACGAATATAGAGTTATAGAGCAAGGGTATCTCTGCACCGACCCTGTAATGCGAGTCCGTAAAGAAGATGATAAATACTATATGACTTACAAGGGCAGAGGATTCTTGGAAAGAGAAGAATATAATCTCCCTCTTAATAAAGAGTCATATGAACACCTTGTAAAGAAAGCCGACGGTGTTATAATCACCAAGAACAGATACTTAATCCCTTATGGCGAGCATACAATTGAGCTTGATGTATTCAAGGGTGCTCACGAGGGACTAATCATAGCAGAAGTAGAATTCGAGACCAAGGAGAAGGCTCTTGCATTCCAGGCACCTGATTGGTTTGCAGAAGATGTAACTGAAGACCCAAGTTATACAAATTCCAATCTATCTCGTAAACCACTACAATAAAAAAATGGCGCCAACGGCGCCATTTTTAAACTCGCATCTCTACGACAGGTCCACCCTTACCTTCAATATAATCCCCTGTAATCGTTACAGTTCCTATATTGTCGTCCTTGGGTATCTCGTACATGATATCAAGCATGAACTCTTCTATGATGGCCCTGAGTGCTCTCGCACCGGTGTCTTTTTCTTTTGCCTTCTTAGCGATGGCTCTAAGTGCAGAATCATCAAAGATTAACTTAACTTCATCAAGTTCAAGTAACTTCTGATACTGCTTAAGGATTGCATTCTTTGGCTCCTTAAGGATTGCAACGAGTGCGTCCTCATCGAGTGAATCTAGAGGGCAGATAATGGGAAGACGACCTACGAACTCAGGTATCATACCGTACTTCTTGATATCCTCGGTAGTAACCTTATGAAGTAGTGTCTTATCCTTATCGAATTTATCCTTAAGATCCGAATTGAATCCTATTCCTGCCTGCTTAGAAAGGCGGGACTTAATAATCTCTTCAAGATCAGGGAACGCACCGCCGCAGATAAACAAGATATTTCTTGTATTAACTGTGGTCATGGGAACCATGGCATTCTTGCTTGTAGCACCTACGGGTACTTCTATCTCAGCGCCTTCAAGGAGTTTAAGCATACCCTGCTGTACTGACTCACCTGATACGTCTCTATGATTGCTGTTAGGCTTCTTAGCAAGCTTATCAATCTCATCTACGAAGATAATACCGCACTCTGCTCTATCAACGTCATTGTCAGCTGCTGCAAGGAGCTTGCTGACTACGGACTCAATATCATCACCGATATATCCTGCCTCTGTAAGTGCTGTAGCATCAGCGATAGCAAGAGGTACATCGAGTAACTTGGCAAGTGTCTTAACGATATATGTCTTACCGCAACCTGTGGGACCAAGCATAAGGATATTGGACTTTTCTATCTCAATCTCATCCATTGTATCCGTTGCTACTCTCTTGTAGTGATTATATACAGCTACTGAGAGTATCTTTTTAGCCTCTTCCTGACCTATAACATATTCATCAAGTTTAGCCTTAAGTTTATGCGGTGCAGGGATATCTTTTAACTTAATAATGGGCTCTTTTTTCTCGTCAGGATTTCTTTTCTTAATCTTGGTACGAGGGTTAAGATTGGAACCCATTAAATCATTAAGGTTTAAGAAGAATGTTCCTCTGGGAGGTACATTGCCGCCCTGAGTCTTTTTATCTTCCTTATTGTCCTGCTTAGTATCTTCTTTACCGTCAGCGCTAACACTGCCGTCCTTATTGTCTGTTGCTTCGATGCTTGCATTCTCTGCATTGGGAATAGTATCAGCTGGATTCATGTTAGGCATTCCCATGCCAAACATGTTAGCCATCTGACTCGGATCCATTCCAAGCATCTCTTTATATGGCGATTCATTGAGCATATCGGTGCTTTTTTGTAAGCAATCCATGCATAGGCACATGGTGTCGCTCATCTTAAGCATCTTGCCTGCCACACTCTCTGTTCTATGGCATATCGCGCATACGTCTTCGTAATCTGTACTCATTGTAATTAATTATCTCCGTCTGGCAATTACTCGTCCTTACCCTTGAGTGTTACCTCAACAGTGAATTCCTCGTATGTACTGCCGTTATATCTCTCGTATGTAATCTTAACCTTGCTGCCCTTAGCATATGCTGCAAGATATTTCTTGAATTCTGCCATGGTAACGATTGAGTCACCTTCGAATTCTGTGATGATATCACCACGCTGTAAGCCTGCTGCATCAGCTGTACCACCGGGCATTACGTCTGAGATGTAGATTCCCTTAGGAATAACTGCACCTTCGGGTGTGTACTTGGTTGTGTTAATCTCTACAGCTGAGATACCAAAATATGACTGCTGGTCCTCAGGAAGTTCAGAGAGCTGCTTCTTGTTCATAAGGTCTCTGATGATGGGGTCTGCAGCGTTGATGGGGATTGCATAACCCATACCTTCTACTGCATTACCTGCAAGCTTATCTGAGTTGATACCGATAAGTTCACCTCTAAGGTTAATAAGTGCACCACCTGAGTTACCGGGGTTGATAGCAGCATCTGTCTGGATGAATGCATTGCTCTCGCCATCCTGTGTAGTGATTGTTCTGTCAAGCGCTGATACAACACCGAATGTAACTGACTGGCCGTAACCAAGTGCGTTACCGATTGCAACTACGCCTTCACCAACCTTAAGGTCATCTGAGTTACCGATTGTTGCTACCTGAATTGAATTAAGTGTGCTATTGGAAAGATCCATTAAGTTAACTGCTACAACCGCAAGGTCCATGTTAACCTTTTTACCCTTAACTTCAGCTTCAGCTTCTGTACCGTCGCAGAACTGAATTGTAGTCTTCTTGGTACCGTCTACTACGTGGTAGTTGGTTGCAATAAGTAATTCCTTATCTGACTTACCAACGATGATACCTGAACCTGCACCATCAACTTCTGTAGTATATCCATTGTAGTTATAATCAACTTTTACTTTGATGATTACGATGGAAGGCATACACATCTCAGCAACTTCTGCTACTGTGTAATCTTCCTGTTCCATGACGATGTCTTCTACTTCTTCAATCTTCTTTTCTTCCTCTGTAAGCTGAGTATTGATTAACTCTGCATTACCACCGGGGTTATTGAGTTCTTCTTCAGGCTCTTCACCGGGATTAGCCTGTGCGAAGATGGGAAGGTGAGTCTTTAAGAAAGGATTGATAAGTCCCTCTCCAACAAGTGCTACTGATGAAAAAGCAATACCTGATGTAACACCAAAGATAATACCGAATAAAAGCATAAGAAGAATTCTTACGAATACATTCGGTCCCTTCTTAGGTTTAACGGGGTTATTCTCATTACTCATTATTTACTGCCTCCTTAACTTCAACCTTGTTTTCGGTTGTCTTACCTTCGGATGTCTTTTTATCCTCAGTTATATTAGATACGTTTTTGTCGTCTGATTTTTCTGTATCTTTTTTAATTTCAGCATCTTTTTTTATACTTATATCCTTATTCTCTTCGGATACAGTCTTGTTTACGACATTCTTTTTCTCGTCGGTTAACTGCCTAAAAGCTTTTAACTCCTTAGGAGTTGCAGTTGAACGTCTGTACTCGTCATTAACGTCGTTATTCTTCCAAGCAACTTCCTTGTTGGTACCGATTGCGTGGCTTCGGTCAATCATCTTATCCTTGGGACGAACCTTAATCTCATCCTTAAGTGTCGACTTATATCCGTCGCCTCTATAGGTATCATCCATCTGAGAAGCCTTGTGGATACGTCTGCCATCTACTCTCTCTGTAGCGTTGATGCCGTATCCTTCATGGTAATTAATCTTCCTGTTATTCTCGTATACATCTCGGCCTACCCAATATTCAGGCATTGATGAACACTTTTTAACAAACCACTTGGGAAGATATTCATACATGACACCGAGTCTGTAGCCTAAGTACTTAAATGTCGAATTAAATACGAGCTTCGGAACAAGATATGCTTTCTTTCTCTTTTTAAGATGGTCTATCGTCTGAAGAACCAGTTTCTTTCCCTCCGATGTGGAAGATATTCTTTTGAATATCTCAGGATGCTCTGCTTGGGAAACACCCATATCGAAGTTACGTTTGAAAAGTTGTATCGCATTGTAATCATGCGAATGTATAACTTCAGCTGATGCTGTATAAGCTATCTTATATCCTGCCTTGACTGCCTTGGCTGCATATACCATGTCTTCGTTAAAGATGGCATATTCTTCGAATCCGCCAAGTCTGTCATAAACTTCTCTGTTGTATGCAGCACACACATTGGAACAAAAGTATGTCTTAATGCCAAGCTGTTCCATATCTGCTGCGCCCTTTAAGCGGGACTTTCTTGGATAGTTAAAGTTACGCGTGAACTTTTCTATCTCGTCTGATTCTTTTTTAGCTATCTGTCTTGCATACGATACGCATGCTTTATTACTAAGTAACGGAGAGATGAGATTCTCTATCAAAAACTCATCCTTGGGAACTGCGTCATCGGTCATACATACGAAGATATCCGCATCCGATCTCTCAACACCGTCCCTGCGCGTTCTCGCATGGTTAAACTCTCTTTTTGAGATATGCGATACGTGGATATTGTCAAAAGTCTTATCAAGAACCTGTCCGTACATAAGTTCCGTATAATACTTCTCTTCTGTATTGATGACTATTATTTTATTGACGGGATATGTCTGCTTTTCCAGCATCTCTATAAGCTTGATGTAACTCTCCTTGGGCTTATATGCCGGAATGATGACATCGACTTTCGCGTTCTGCCTCATATTCCAATTAGTGTCTTAATACTTATTCATTCTCTATTATTTCAAAAAGGTCTCCATACTTCTATGGAGACCTGTAAGTTTACTTAGTTGCCAAGATATCTGGCTGCTTCAGCCTTGATGGTAGAACTTATTGTCTTGACATTCTCCGAAGGGGTATAAGCAATACCCGGATAGAGGAACTCGTGAAGATCCTGAACATTAGCTTCAAGATCTACAGGGATTACACAGTCACCCTTGGCACCAAGAAGTCCTGTTGTGATCTTGTCATCAAAAGGAAATCCGCTTGATGCAACGATTGAGTACTTGCTTGCCTGGCTTGCCATCGGGATGATGTCATCATTAAGATCCATGTTGGTAGCGATGTAAGGGAATACGTCGTTACAGATTCTTGTGATCTTAGCGGGATCCATCTGCTTAGCCTTGTATACGATCTGAGATACTACGTCTCTCTGTCTCTCAGTTCTCTTAAAGTCGCTACCTGCTGTATATCTGATACGGCAGTATGCTAATGCCTGATATCCTGAGAGTGTCTGCATACCTACTTCTGTAACAGGTACGTAGTTATCTGTAATTACTGTATTGGTCTCAGTTGAATACATGGATGCCTGGTAGTCATTTAAGAACTTAATCTCGTTTTGCTGGATGTCGATATCAACACCGCCGAGTGCATCTACTGTATTCATTACACCATCGAATCCGACTGTTACGAACTGTGTGATGTAAAGGTCCAAGTTCTGGTTGAGCATCGCAATTGCCTTTTCAGGTCCGCCGTATGCGTATGCTGCGTTACACTTGGTATATGAAGGGTTATCCATTGTACCGATGTTTAAAAGTGTATCTCTGTAGACTGAGCAAAGTCTTGTCTCACCGGTCTCATTGTTGATTGAACAAAGGATAATAGTATCTGTTCTTGTACCCTTGTTAAGAGTGCCGTTACGTGCATCTACACCGAAGAATGCGAGTGTGGTGTACTGATCACGAATTTCCTTAACCGTCGGGTCATTTACAATCTCTTCGTTAACACCTAACTCTTCGGGATCAGATCCTAAGTTATACTTAGTAGCACCTGTGCCTTCCTGATCTGTTGCTCTCCATACGAAGATAAGTATTACTACTACTGCAATAAGTACTACAGCCTCAACACCGATAATCACATTTCTGACTACCTTGTTTCCGCCCTTCTTTTTACGTTTCTGAGCCATGTCAAATCCCTGTCCTACGACAGCCTCCTAGTAATTTTTTAATATTTTAATATGCATTTTTATTAATAAATCCCTTCAGGAATGTAAGTATGATTATCTGTACATCAAGCCATATCGTCCAGTTCTCGATGTAGTAGATGTCGTACTCAACTCTCTTCCTGATGGAAGTATCACCTCTGTAACCGTTAACCTGTGCCCAGCCTGTTAAGCCCGGACGAACCTGATGCTTAATCATGTAACGAGGAATCTCTTCCTTGAACTTCTCAACAAACTGAGGTCTCTCAGGTCTCGGTCCTATGAGCGACATATCGCCCTTAAGGATGTTAAAAAACTGAGGTACTTCGTCAAGACTGGTCTTACGCAGGAACTTACCGAATCCCGTGACTCTTGCGTCATTCTTCGTGGTCCATTCCTTTTCCTCTTCTTCAGGCTTTTGTTCGACCATGGTCCTGAACTTATACATCTTAAATATCTTATTGTGAAGTCCCACTCTCTCCTGTACGAAGATTACGGGGCCGTCTCCCTGGCACTTGATCACTATCGCCGAGATAATCATAATCGGTAAGAAAATGATGATTGCCACTAAGGATCCGAATATATCTACGAGTCTCTTAAGATACCAGTTAAAAGTACCAGTAAGAGGCACATGTCTTATATTAATTACAGGCAGTCCTGACAAGTCCTCTGTGTAGGGCTTGGACGGGATGACTGAATTGTAGTCGGGAATGAACTTGGTATGCACTCCTGACTTCTCGCACATTCTTACTATCTCTTCAAGTCTCTTATAGTTTTTAAGAGGAAGTGCGATTGCTATCTCATCGAGCTTATTCTGCGGTAAGACTACTTCGAGGTTATCGATTCGACCAAGTACCTGAATACCTTTGTAATAAGTACCTGCAGGAACTTCATCATCGAGGATTCCTCTAATCGTGTAACCCCACTGAGGGTTAACGAGGATTCTGTCTATATACTGCTCACTGGCTCTTGAATAACCAACTATTACGACCTGCTTGGTATTGAATCCCTTCTCTCTGATATAAGAAAGTATGAGTCTTATTATCAGACGGTAAACGAGCATCATGAATGTATTCAAGATGGCGAAGAAGATAACCAACCATCTCGAGAAGTTAGGCTCGTTCTTTAAGTAGAGTACTACCAAAAACATGCCGGCCCCGACAACATTGGCTTTAAGTACATCGGATACTTCCTTAAAGAATGATGACTGTCTCTTGGGCTTATATAATTTTAAAGTACCGTATAATGCAAGGTATCCGGGAATAATAAAATAAAGTGCAAAAAAGTAAGTTCTCATCGGCAGTACGCCTTGACCTACCGGTTTGAAAATTACCATTCTGCAATACCATGCACATACATATGCCAACGCCGTAACCAGGCAATCAAGTACAACGTGTAATCTGTTAAAAAATCTCTGATTGTCCTTAATCATATGTATCTATCCGTCTGATTTCAGACGTCCTCAACTTATAATGATACAATACGGCACTGATTTTTTCAAGCCTTTAGTAGATTATGTTCTTGATGAGTTCGAGCTCTGTTTTCAGTGCTTTTCGCCTCATTTTATTGTCAAATTTAAGCTTTGAATTTCTGACCTTTTCATCCTTCTTTAAAGCACAGCCTTCTTTTAGTCCTGCTCTATAAGCACTTCCCAGATGCTTGGTTGAAAAGTAGATTAGCTTAACGAGGATCCCGATCTGAGTACAAGGGAAGTTGACGATTTTTTGTAGAACCGTCTGGTTTTTATATCTGACAAGAATGGAATTCCTTGCTGATATTTTAACCTTGAACTCATTATGTCTTGATCCGCTTGTTGCGCTCCCTTCATGGTATACACGAGCGAGCGGTTCATATTTATTGATGTATCCGTAGATTCTTGCTCGATACCCTAAATCCACGTCTTCAAGATAAGCAAAGTGCGTCTCATCAAAAAGACCTATCCTCTCAAGAATCTCTCTCTTATATACGGCTGCACCCGCACAGGCTGAAAAGATCTCGCCAGGCTTGTTGTAAGCCTCAATCTTTTTATCCTTGCCCCTGCTTCTTGCATATCCGAATATATTAAAGAAGTCTCCTGCCGAATCGATTAATTCACGATTCTTGGCAGATATCATCATGCACTGAATTGAGAATACATCATCTGATGATTCCTTGAGTGCTTTTAGAAGATTTTCTATGCAATCACTCTCAGGATAAGCATCGTTATTAAGTAAGAATACGTAATCGCTTTTTGATGCCTTGATACCATCATTGACGCTTGCCGCAAAGCCCTTGTTTTCATCATGCTTGATAAGAGTTATATTCTCGTATCCCTTGATGATGTCTTCGATATTTTTTTCTGTGGATGCATCATCCACTATGATGATATCGAAGTCTTTTACACTCTGATTAGCTAGAGCTTCCAAGCACTTTTTTAAGTATTCCAATCCGTTGTAATTGGGTATTACTACACTTATCATATATTCACCCTTTTATTCGGGCTTATGATCGGGATCGTATAAAATCTTGTATCCCATCTCTCTTAACTTCTTACAAAACTCGAGGCTTATCTCCACATAATTAGGAGTGCTGTTCGCACGCTTCGACTCTACCATCTCATCATAGACTTGTTGAACTGCAGGATTGATTCTCATGTTTCTTACGTCTCCTGCTTCAACCTGCTGAACAAGTGAGCCTCTATGCATATATCCGCCCATGCCTCTTGCAAGGCCTCTGTATACAACACTTCCGTCCTCTCTCATAGCACCGCCTGATATCTTACCAAGCTTGAAGATAGGACCGCATACCGCACCAAGTTCAGGTCTTGTCATAAAGAGGTTGTTTCTGTATTCAAGATGATAAAAACCAAGGTGCGCTGTATGGCTGACTGTTATAGCCCAACCACGTTCTCTGCAGTAATCATCTACTGCTCTTCTACCTGCTTCGTATGCGTATTCTTTTGAATCCGTATTACCTGCAGTTGACTGAGCATGTGCTCTCCAGTGATATAAGATCTTAGGCACATGAAGTGTCATCTCATAAGGATCTTCGAATGAAGCAAGCGCGCGAAGGAAGATGTCGTAATCCTGTGCTCCGTCGTAATCACTTCTAAACTTAAGCTCCTGTATGAGCTTTCTTTCCATCAAAGTAAAATGGCAGATATAATTGTTGGTTAATATCATATCCATGTTAAGGTCGGGCTTCCTATTAGGTTCAAAGAAGTCCTTGCCCTTAGCATCTGTTTTGTCTTCGTCTGAGTATATAAGTTTGGCCTTGTATGCATTGGTTACAAGTGCTTTGGACATGTAGTAGAGTGCATCGGGTGTGAGTAAGTCGTCGTGATCAAGAAGTCCTACATAATCACCTGTTGCCTGTGCGATACCGATGTTAGAGTTTTCTGATATGCCATAGTTTTTGCAGAGGTGAATATACTTAATCATGCATCCGTAGTAGTCAAAGGTTACTTCCTTGTCTACTTCAAAGCTGTAGATGCTTCTGATTTCTTCAAGGCTTAATTCTTTTCCGGGCTGAATCTTTTGATCGATGACACCTGTAATAACTTCCATCTCATCAAAGAGTCTGGTGTTTCTTGAACCGTCAACGATGATTAATTCCCAGTTGCCATATGTCTGACCGAGTACACTTGATAACATCTCATCAAAATATACTGCGTCTGTCTCATATGCGGGTACTACGAGTGAGAACTTAAGGCTTGATGAGAAGCGGTCGCTCCACGCTCTCTGTGCTCTTAATTCTTCTGCAGTTGCAAGTTGGTACTTAAAATTCTTGGGTGTCTTGCTAAGCGCTGTATCGGCTACAGCGATAGCGGTCTTTCCCATGCCGTTTCTTTTAAGATACCTGTTCGCCTTGTTGTATAATTCCCCTACTTTGGCCATGACTGCCTCCACTTGTAGTGACGTTAATTAGCATGGTCACTACTATTATATACTCCTGTAACTTTAATACTTAATTCTTAAATAAAACTTAAAGATTATTTTTTTATATCTTAATTAATAAACCTAAGTTTTATCTTTTTTATATCTCTCTGAGTTTAAGTTTTTTATTTAAAATTTTTTTAGTCTAATTTAGCCTTGAGTGCGTCTGTAAGTTCTGCAACTTTGTTCTTAGCATCATCAAGACTATTGCCCTTAACACCCATGTAGAACTTAATCTTGGGTTCTGTACCTGAAGGTCTGGCGCAGCACCATGCATCGTCTGAAAGTTCGAAGTAAAGAACATTGGAATAAGGAAGTCCTGTCTTACTCTTTTCTCCTGTTACAATGTCGATACGCTCGTCTGTGGTGTAGTCTCTCATAGCGAGAACTTTCCATGCACCGAACTCCTTGGGAGGATTAGCACGAAGCTTCTCCATGATGGCTGCTATCTGCTCTGAACCTTCCTTACCCTTCATAGTGATGGTGTAGAGGTCTTCTTTGTAGTAGCCGTACTTCTCGTACATATCAAGCATCATATCCCATACTGTGATACCCTGCTTCTTGCAATATGCTGCAACTTCGCAAAGACACATAACTGCAACGATTGCATCCTTGTCTCTTGCATGTGTTCCTGCCAAGCATCCGTAGCTCTCTTCAAGACCGAATACGTAATTATATGTACCCTTCTCAAGGAACCATTTAATCTGCTCTCCGATATACTTAAATCCTGTAAGAACTTCGATCTCTGTTACGTTGTAAGACTTGGTGATAACGTCTGCCATGTTGGTAGTAACGATTGTCTTAACAAGTGCGGGATTCTCAGGCATAAGTCCAAGCTTCGTACGCTCTCTTAAGATGTACTCTGCGATAAGCATACCTGACATGTTACCTGTGAAAGGAATGTATTCCTTGCTCTTGGTATCGTATGCGTAGATACCAAGTCTGTCTGCATCAGGGTCAGTCGCAAGTACGATATCTGCGCCAACTTCTTTTGCAAGTTTAAGTGCAAGTGTGAATGCCTTGGGATCCTCGGGATTAGGATATGCAAGTGTTGTGAAGTTAGGATCAGGCATCTCCTGCTCGGGAACAACGATTACGTTCTCGAAGCCAACTTCTTTTAAGATACGTCTTGCAGGCACATTACCTGTTCCGTTAAAAGGTGTGTAGACAATCTTTAATTCCTTGCCCATCTCCTTGATAACGTCAGGATGAATAATCTGCTTCTTAAGCTCTGCCATGAAAGCGTCGTCGATTTCTTTTCCTGTCTGAATGTAAAGACCCTTGGCAATAGCTTCTGCCTTGTCCATGGTCTTAACTGTATGATAATCAGTTACGTTCTTAACGTAAGAAATAATTTCCTTGTCTCTGGGGCTTGTTACCTGTGCGCCGTCTTCCCAGTATACTTTGTAACCGTTATACTCAGGAGGATTGTGGCTCGCTGTAATAACGATACCTGCTGTACATCCTAAGTATCTTACTGAGAATGAAAGTTCAGGAGTGGGACGAAGTGCATCAAATACATATGCCTTGATTCCGTTAGCTGCCATGCAAAGCGCTGCTTCATCTGCGAACTCGGGAGACATACGTCTTGAGTCGTATGCTATGGATATTCCCTTAGCCTGTGTGCCCTGAGCTAAGATGTAATTGGCAAGACCCTGTGTAGCCTTTCTGACTGTGTAAAGATTCATTCTGTTGGTACCTGCACCGATAACACCACGAAGTCCGCCTGTACCGAACTCAAGATCTCTATAGAATCTATCCTCTACTTCCTTCTCATCATTTCTGATGGCAAGTAATTCTTTTTTTGTATCTTCATCGAAGTAATCATCTTCTAACCAAAAGTTGTACTGATCTTTGTAATCCATAGTATTTTGCTCCTTTTCATATAAGGTTATGTGCATATGCGCACACACTGTTAATTGTACCCTAAATCGTCAATAAATACAACGAATTCAAAGTCTAAAAAAGTAAAAAAATGTATTGGTTTCCATAACTATTTTACGTAATTTTTTATCACTGTTTCAGTCAATTATTTAGGCAAGAAAAAAACAGCCCGAAAGCTGTCTTTTTCCGTAGTATTAAGTATTTAAGAAACAAATCTTAAAGGCATGTGATGTGGAATCCCAAAAACAATATGTTTCTGACAATCCATTGACCGAATAGGATAATGATTCCCGCGTATATGGTACCTGTGACCGGAAAGCCTGCAAAGCCAAGCTTTTTAGTGGTCTTAACCAGGATTGTGTTAATCATGAATATGATGTAATCCACTATTGTGTATATAACAAAGGGATTCATTATGAAGCTGGTAAATATATGTCCGTGCATCAAATGATAGAATGCTCTCGTACCGCCGCAACCGGGACAGTAACAATGTATAAATTTATAAAATCCGCATTCTATGCCGCCGTATGCAATCTTTTCACCCCAGAAGATGAATAATACAACGGCTAAAATTAATAACGCACCAAATACTATGCCAATCTTAAACCATATATTCGTCAGGTCATCATCAAATTCGCGTTTGGCCATGGAATTAAAGAATAATCATTGCATTGCCAAGATAGCTGATAATAGCAAGGCCATATATTGAAAAGACTACTATTGTAGCAATTAATCCAAGTACAAGACCTACGATGCTTAAGATCAAACCAACTGTATGAGGGCCTGCCTGACCTTTCTTCTTAGCTACGATAGCAAGGATAAGACCTACGATACCGAAAATACCGCCACCGCAAAGAATTGATACGATACCAAGGATTAATGATGCGATTGCTAATCCCTTGCTTTCTTCTACTGCACCATCAGTATAAACGGGTGTTTCATTTAAATTGTTGTTATCCATTTTTAAATTCCTCCTAATAACTAGATAAAAAATTTATTTATGATAGCTTACGCTTAATCATCAGTAATTATACTTTGTCTTCAGTCAATCGTCTAATGTTTTTTGAAAAATTTTTAACAATTTCCTGTTTTCAAAAGATTTTACACGTGACGAATGTCTGTGTACATAGCAAGATCGGTATCGATAGTGCAGATATCATCGAGGCTTAAATCATGTACATTGCTGTGACCTGTGCTTCTGCAGATTTCCTTGAGGGCTTCTGTCATCTTGTTAGCCATATCAAGGTCGAATCCTCTCTCTACGAGTACGAAGTTAGCACCGAGTGCAAGGATCTTAGCAAGTTCCTGTGCATCCTTGAGTGCTTCTACGCATACGAGAATCTCAAGTTTAGAATTAACTCTATTAAGATAGTTTCTTGCTCTTCTAAGTGCGTAAGGAAGTATTCTTGAAGATACATCGTTAAGTATTACGAAGTCGAGCTTAGCATATACGCATGCTTCAAGGTCTGCTTCGATTCTGCCTGCAACGAGGTCGATACCAACAGGTGTATGGTTGAATCTTTCTTTTGCTATAGCAACTTCTTCTCTTAACTCTTCCTTGCTTGAAAGGTTAGGAATATGTCCGTCCTCACCCTTAACAAGTACAAGTGCCTGGTTAGCATATGTCTCAGGTCTGGGGTTGTTAGGTATATGCTCGCCCCAAAGGAATAACTTGGAGAAGCAGAAAGGCTGAAGCACTTCTACAGGACAATCCGTAAGTGCACCAATCATTGTCTTAGTCTCTACAGTTGCACTTCTCTTAAGAGGAAGAGGATTGCACTGTGCGGGAAGAAGGATGATGTTCTCAAGTCCGTTAGATACGTTAGTATCTCTAAGAGGATAATCATCAAAGATCTTCTTAGCAGCGAGATCATAAAGTACTGTGTACTTCATATCAGCCTTAAGCATTGAGTAAGCAACGGGCTTGCCGTCAACTACGTCTGCATCTTCATCAAGGCAGATATAATCTCTCTCATCTATTGCTTCTGCTGCCTCAACAGTTTCTTCTGTTGCAGCTTCTGTTGTTTCTTCTTCTGTAGCTTCTGCAGCTTCCTCTGTTGTTTCGGTTGTTTCTGTTGTTTCTTCAACTGCCTCTTCAACAGGAGTTTCTGCTTTCTCTTCTACTACAGGCTCTTCAGGCTTAATGTCGTTTTCTTCTTCTACGAAGTAAGATACTGAATTCTCATCCTGAACATCTTCTTCTGAGATGAAGAAGTCTTCTTCTGTGGATGCATCTTCGTTAACTGCATCTTCAACAACCTTGGTTGTATCTTCAGCTTCTTCTTTTTCTTCGTTACCAAAGTTAAGATATACAACACCATCTTCATCGGGTGCACTCTCTGTAACTTCGGGCTCTGTCTTAGCTTCATCAGCCTTAACATCTATGTTCTCTTCTTCGAAGATTAATTCTTCTGAATCATCAGGATTCTCTTCTTTCTTGGGCTCACCAACAACCTTCTGTACTGTGCCCATTCCGTTGCCGCTCCAAAGAGGAACGAAATCCTGATTCTCTTTATTCTTGGCTTCTTCTTCAGCCTTGATCTGCTCTTCTGACTTAACGGGAGCGCCTGTGTAGAAGGTCTGAATCATATCGTTGCCTTCTTCATCTCTTCTGTACTCGCTCTCACGAGAAGCTTCTGTATCATCAGCACCTTCGCCGATAACCTTTTCTACGCTACCCATTCTGTTAAGGATAACAGGTGACTTTTCTTCTTCTGTCTCTTCTTCTTTTGCAGTGTCGTCTTCTTTCTTCCAGAATTCCTGGCGCTTCTCAATGACGAATTCGGTGGGAGCTTCTTCTTTTGCTTCCTCAGCAGCTTCTTCTTTAACTTCTTCAGTAGTCTCAGTAACTTCTTCTTTAACTTCTTCTACTACTTCAGGTTCAACAGTCTCTTCTGCTTTTTCTTCAACTGCTTCCTCGAATGAAAACGCTGCAGTTTCTTCAACCTTATCTTCTTCCTTAACGGGATCCATCTTGGTGAAGATATTATCGAACTCGATGACGGGAGTTTCTTCTTTCTTCTCCTCAACAGGTTCTTCTTTTTCTTCTGCAGGTTCTTCAACCTTTTCTTCAGCAACTTCCTGGGCTACGGGCTCAGTTGTTTCCTCAGCTGTTTCCTCAGCCTTCTCCTCAGTTGCTTCTTCGGTCTTTTCTTTTGTCTCTTCAAATACAGTTTCTTCGATTGCTTCTTCAGCCTTCTCTTCTTCTTTTTCTTCAGTCATAAGGCTGTCAGAACTCTCAAGAACTTCATCTATAAAATCTTTAGTCTCAGAAGGCTTGTACTCATCCTTGTTCTCTTCTTTTGACTTAAGGAAATCTGCAAATGAATTGAATGCGCTTGTAGACTCGGGGATCTCTTCTTTTTCTGCATCAGCATTGGAAGCGTCGTCTGTTGACTCGCTCTTTTCCACTGCGTTATCTGTTGATGCTTCGCTCTCTGCAACTACATCGCCGGACTTTTCAATAGTGCCGTCTGCTTCCTCGAAGAAGAAATCATCATCGTCTTCTGATGTGCTGTCGTCAATCTTGCTGTCAGTATCAGCTTCTTCCCCATCTATAAGCTTAAATCCTTCTTTATCGGCATCGCAGATAGGACAACTGTACACATTGTCAAATGATTCTCCTGCCTGCTGCTCGTCAAAAACATATCCACATATTCTGCATTCATATTTAGCCATTAATAATGTCCTCCCCAAATGTATATAAACATACAAGATAATCATACTTTTTTAGGCCTTCAATGTCAAGATAAAAGACCTTCTTGGGACGGGTCAAAGTACGTTTTTTGTCCCTATAAAATTCACTTTAACTTGTATTATCAGTCAAAAACAAAGTATACTCTTGTATGTGGGTATTCTTGAGTAGGTTTCCTCATTACTCACGTATATGTAGACCCTTTTTATGGAATATATTTAATTTATATAGTTTTTTTATAATAAATTACACTTTTAACTCCTTTTCGAGACACTAATTAGGTTAAACTATTGTTTTTAGAGTCTTGTGTATAAGTAAGGGAATAAAGGCAGGAGTGATTTGAAATGAAGAAGAATTATAAATTCATACTGACATATGACGGCACAAAATACTACGGCTGGGAGCATCAGCCCAAGATTGATGAGACTATACAGGGCAAGATAGAGAATGTACTCTCCAAGATGAGTGAGGAAGATATCGAGGTTATCGGATGCGGCCGTACGGATGCGGGCGTTAGCGCCAGAGGATACGTATGTAACGCAAGGCTCGATGAGTCTTTTGATCCTACTTACGTAAGGGATTATCTTAACAGGTACTTACCTGACAATATCTGTGTAGACTCATGCATCATCGCATCGGACAGATTCCACTCAAGATACAATGCAGTTGGTAAGACTTATAGATACACTTGCTACATTGGTGATACCAAGCCTGTATTTGACAGAAAGTATGTGTATGCGCTTGAATTTAAGCCCGATATCGAGGCCATGAAGGCAGCTGCAGCCATCCTTATTGGTGAGCATGATTTTGCATCCTTTTGTTCTAATCCAAAAATGAAAAAATCCACAGTAAGACGTGTGGATTCAATAGATATTAAAGTGGATGGGGATTATCTCACATTCACATATCACGGCTCAGGCTTTTTGCAGCATATGGTTCGTATCATGACAGGTACTCTCTTAGAGGTTGGCGAGGGTAAGCGTGAAGCATCATCCATGCGAGAACTCATCGAAGCCAAGGAACGTGCAAAAGCCGGAGCTTGCGCGCCGGCTCAGGGTCTATGTCTTATTAAAGTTGATTATTGATTGACAATACTGTTGGAACGTATATAATTAAGTTAAAGATGGTGCTACCGATAGACGGTTGCCCGGTTTGTTATATTATTTCAATAACCGCCGTGCGAGGGCGGTTATTTTTATGTCTAAGAAAATCTTGTAAACAAGACTTACCATCATATTGATTGTTAACAACATCTGATATATATCTTCTGTAGTAACGAACATACGATCCACCCCCTTTCATAAGAATGAGGATGGGCATAAAGCCCCACATTTTGTGGGCAACCGCCTACCGTTATTGGTAGCACGTATCTAAAATATCATAATATAATTCATTTGTAAATATTTCACAATGAATTTTCAAAAAACATGTAAAATTGCACAATAACAAGTGTCTATTGAGAACTAAGCATTTTGAATAATTCTTCGGTTGCAAGCCTTGCCTTGGCAACGATTGCTTTCTCTTGATCCTTGGGGAAGCAATAATATTGCGCCTGTGTATTTCCGATGCAAATCATGTCTCCGATTTCATACCAGAAGTAATCAGCATACAAACTGTATGATGCTTTTGGAGACTGCTTATAGTTAAGCTTTCCGTCGCAACCTGTCAATGTAAATCCATCTTTGTCGTGTCTTAGTCTTCCCTCACCAACACTGTATATGCTTTTTAGATCAACAAGCATCTTAATATCTACATCGGTATCGAGAAGATAGGTTCCTTCTTCGAGTTCTTTTCTGACTTCTTCTCTCTCCCATGCATACCAGTCTGTGACAAATTTGAACTCGCTTTCTTGGCCCTTGGCTGACAAAGTACCGTTTTCTTCGAGCGTATATTCTCTGCCACATTCCTTGCAATTAATATGTATTCCCTTACCAAGCATGCTGCCTTCTTTTTTACATGAAGGACATTTGTATAATACTCTATGAAGTCCGTCCGCTCTGAAAGGCTCATCAATGATTACACCCTTCTCATACTGTGTCTTGAAATGATCATACTCAAATTCTTTGCTAAGTATTTCATAGAGTTCTGTGTTGGATTTTTTCTGTATATCATCAGATGATAAAACATATTTTACATATGCTTTTACATCCGTTTCTCTTTTTTGAAGATTGTTATATAGAGGGTCTCTTAAAAACGCACCTTCGGTTTTTACCATAATCACAGGAACATCCAAAATCTTGAGCAATTTACCGATGCCTTTTTGAAGTGGTGTCTCTGTACCATCAAAACTGTAGCTTGCTTCGGGATACATAACGATTGAACTGTGAAGATTCTCTATCGCATATTTCATGTCCCTAACCAGACCAAGATCTGTAATAAATTTATACGCAGGGATACAGGCTACTTTTCGCATCAAGCCTTCTTTCCCTACGAAGCCATCATTCGTACATACGATGTGATAGGATCTGTTGGCAAATAATGTGCCGATTATCTGAAGATCTGTAAAGCTTGAATGATTCATCAGAATTAAACAAGGCTCATCTTTCCCAAGCTTATCCATACCGATGTACTCTACGGAAAAATGAGTCGCTTTTAATTCTCCCTTGGACAGTATTTTTATAAGCCTTCTTAAAAAGACTGACTGTTTCTTGGGATTAATATGAGGTTCGTGCTTAATAGCGCAAACCTCATCATAACTTTTTTTAGTGTCTTTGATCTTCATCCTGTGATGATTATACCTTTATACCTTTATATCTTTACAACTTAGTAACTATATAACTATATAACTTTATAGCTGACGGTTTCTTTCAACGCACGCTTCAACAGCATCCATAACAAGACCTCTGAAGCCGCCTTCTTCGAGAGTCTGTACTGCAGCGATTGTTGTTCCTGCAGGTGAACATACCATATCCTTTAATTCGCCGGGATGCTTTCCTGTCTCAAGCATAAGCGCTGCGCTTCCCTTAACTGCACTTGCTGCGAATTCATATGCCTTATCTCTTGTAAGTCCTGCTGCCACACCTGCATCAGCCATTGCTTCGATGAACATGAATACATATGCGGGTGAACTGCCACTGATACCTACTACAGCATCCATCTGAGCTTCTGTAACTTCGATAGCCTTACCGCAAGCTGTGAGAATCTTAAGAGCTGTTTCCTTGTCTGCATCTTTTACATTCTTGTTAAAGCATACACCTGTGCATCCTTCTCCAACGAGTGCGGGTGTGTTGGGCATGCATCTAACTATCTTCATATCTGAACCGATATTACTCTCAAGCCAATCGATTGTCTTACCTGCAGCGATTGAGATAATAAGAGTTTCTTTTTTCCACTTATTCTTAATTGATGCAAGCATATCTCCCATGTGCTGGGGCTTAACTGCGAGAATAACAACATCTGCTTCACTAACCAACTCTTCGTTGGATGCTGCAATCTTGATACCCTGATTGGTCTTTGCTCTGTCTCTAAAAGATTCGCTCACATCGAATCCAAGGATATTGTCCTTTTGCTCTATTCCCTTAGCTACAACTCCACCAAGAATTGCGCTACCCATGTTTCCTAATCCAATAATGCCGATTTTCATTTTGTTTTGAATTCTCCTTATGCCTTTATATATTTCTAATCCTTTAAAAATTGTAAAAAACTTTCAAAGTCTTTTTTATTTTTTCCAAATCACAAATCAATATTTGGATTGATTTGATTTTATCATGAATTCCTATTAATTCAACATTAACTATAGCCACTTTTTCTTTTTGAAGAATAATAAGCTAAGTCCAACTATAGCTACACATACTGCGATTACTACAGGATAGCCCCACTTCCATTCAAGTTCGGGCATATATCTAAAGTTCATACCATACCAACCTGCGATAAGCGTTAATGGTAAGAAGATTGTTGTTACGACAGTAAGCACTGTCATGATACGGTTTTGCTTGATATCAAGATGTGCCTTGTAGAGATCTCGAAGCTGCATCGTGTAATCTCTAAGAGATGTTGATGTGTCATGAAGTCTTGCCATCCTGTCAAGGAACAATCTATAGTATCTTAAGTTCTCCTGCTTAAAGAAATTGTTCTCGTTTTCTTCGAGTTCCTGCCCGAGATCCATAAGCTGTTCATAATGGATTCTTAAATATCTGATATCGCTTCGTATATCGTTAACTCGACCTAATGATACGCCATCTTCTTCATTGAGAATCTTGGTTTCTATATCATCAAGTTCGCACTCATATTTTTCCATGATTCTAAGATCGTCTTTTGTAATCTGATCAAGGAAATCATAGATGAATCTCTCGAGGCTTGGAAGATTCCACTTCTTGGTCTTGATGATGGCATTAAGCATCTCGACAACTCTTCCTGTATCATCGATAAAAACTATTCCTTTTTCATCGAGAGCAAATGCAAACTTGCAGTCATCATTGTTAAAATCAGTTCTGTCAGGTATGGAGAAAGAACCTGTTAATGAGTCGTAGTTAACCTCTGCCTTGGTGGTGAAAATCTCCGCAGTGCCGGGATCAAAATCGATACCCATTTCAAAACTGTCTTTGTGTTCCATCCACTCTTCGGTCGATAACACTACTACGTACTGCTTGTCAGTATTTTTTAATTCTTTACGGGATACTTCTTTAAGAGTCTCTTCGATTAAATATATCATTTCATTCCCCTCCGATTAGAATCACAAATATATTTTATAGTACTTAACATATTTCAACAACCAAAAATATAAGATAAGTATCCTAAATAATTATAAAACTAAAGGAATAAAAATATTAAACCCGAGTTTAAAAAATACAAAAAATAAAAATCAAAAATACAAAAATATAATAAATAAAAACCAAAAATCAAAAATACAAAAATATAATAAATAAAAAAGACACTTTCTAATAAAAAGTGTCTAATTATCATATTGTTATTTCTTAGCACTAATCTTTCGTTGACGAAGTGCCTCATACATCATGATGCCTGCTGCCATCGATGCGTTAAGGCTCTCTACCTCTCCGCACATCGGTATAAAGCATGTATCATCGCAAGCTTTTATCGTCTCATCCTTAAGGCCATTGCCTTCATTACCGATAACGATTGCGCTCTTTTTAATAAAGTCAAATTCTGTGTATTCTTTTGCCTTCTTATCAAGTGCGCATGCATACGAATGAATATCTTTTTTCTTGCACTCTGCGAGTGCTTCTTTTACATCACTTACAAAGCATATCTTTTGTCTAAAGATACTGCCCATGGTGGAACGAATAACCTTGGGATTATATAGATCCACGCAGTCTTCACTCATTATGATACCTGTTACTCCTGCACCCTCGCTTGTTCTAACAATGGTGCCAAGATTTCCGGGATCCTGAATATTTTCAAGGATTATTACGAGTGCTTTATCATCTTTTATAAGATTACTTATATCAGATGAGTTAATCTTCATTACACATAGGATTCCCTGAGGTGTAACTGTATCTGATATCTTTTTAAATACTGATTCCGTAACGAGTTCGTAGCGAACTTTTTTAAGCTTGTCTTTTACCTCTTTGGAAAACGAATCGAATGATGCTTCGTTAACATAGACTTCTTCGATGTCTGCAATAGGCGCTTCTTCGAATATTCTTGTACCCTCAATTATGAAACGTCCTTCTTTCTTACGAAACTTGGACTTTTGCATGAGAGTCATTATGTATTTAATTCTTCCGTTACTCGAAGAAGTAATCAATTCATTCTCCTTGAATCATATATTGTCAAATCAATAATATATAATCTCTATTCAGGTATTAATAACACTTATATCAAATAAAATATATTCTCTCGTTACATGGAAAGTATCTTGCTTACCTGATACTCGTACTCTGAGATGTCTTTTTGCATAGCAAGTGCTTCATCGATATCAAAGTCAACTACCTTGCCACCCTTATATGCAACTACTCTGTTAGTACCACCGTTGCAAAGGATATCCGCTGCGTATGAACCCATGATGGATGCATAGAATCTGTCCTTACATGTGGGTGAACCGCCACGCTGCATGTAACCTAAGATTGTAGCTCTGGTCTCAATACCTGTAGCAGCTTCGATACGTCTTGCCATACTGGTTGAGTGACCGATACCTTCTGCATTGATAATGATATGATGCTTCTTACCTTTTTTTCTATTCTGGATAATGTTATTGATTATTGTCTGCTCGTTATAATCATATTTTTCAGGAAGTAAGATGTCTTCTGCGCCGTTAGCGATACCACACCAAAGTGCGATGTAACCGGCGTTTCTACCCATAACCTCAATGATACTGCATCTCTCATGTGATGAGGATGTATCTCTTACCTTATCGATAGCTTCCATGGCTGTATTGATAGCTGTATCGAATCCGATAGTATAATCTGTACATGCGATATCAAGGTCGATGGTTCCGGGAATACCGATTGTATTGATGCCGTGCTTGGAAAGAGCAAGTGCACCTCTATAAGATCCGTCACCGCCGATAACAACGATGCCGTCGATTCCGAACTTCTTACATACTTCAGCGCCCTTAGTCTGGCCTTCTTCGGTAGTGAATTCTGAGCATCTTGCAGTACCAAGGATTGTACCACCCTTGTCGATAATCTCGGATACTGAGTTACGATTCATATCGATAATCTCTTCCGCAAGTAATCCTGCGTATCCTCTCTTGATACCCTTAACTGCTACACCCCTAGCTAAAGCTGTTCTTACAACGCCTCTAATTGCAGCATTCATTCCGGGTGCATCGCCACCACTTGTCAATACTCCGATTGTTTTAATACTCTCAGCCATCTTACAATTCTCCTTTTATCTGATAACAGCCGCGCCCGCTCCGAGGATAGCTTCTATAGCCTTAACAGTATCCTCGTTGGCGCTTACTCTGATACTTTTAACTTCTTTCATTTTATCTTCTTTTATAACACGAATGATTACTGTGTCAATACCTTTTCTCGAAGATAGTACTGCGTGTACATCATCCCACTTAGTCGAGTATGAATCCATATCTTCGAATTTAAGCCAGAGTGTCTTTGGAATCTCGTCGAATCCTCGTACATCCTCAACTATAAGCTTCGAATCATTTTCATCCTCTGTGGATGCTCGTCCTGAAATAAGTACAAGTCTGTCTTCGTAGATACTGTCACGTAGTCTGTCGTATGCCTTGGGGAATACCATGCATTCGATGGTTCCCATTAAGTCTTCAAGTGTAATTACGGCCATCGTCTCTTTTTTACGTGTGAGTCTCACATTAACGGATGTGATGATTCCTCCCACTTTGACGCTTTGCTTATCTTCGAGTTGGCTCTTTTCAAGTTCAGGATCGTATACAAAATCAGATGTGTATGCAGTGACATTCTTTTTCCATACGTCCTTAACATCATCAAGAGGATGACCTGAGATGTAGATACCAAGCACTTCTTTTTCCATCTGAAGAACTACGTCTTTGGGGAATTCATCAAGGTCAGGAAGCTTAATCTCCATGGACTTTCTTTCTTCCGTTCCCATCATATCAAAGATTGTTACCTGGTTGGCAGCAAGATTCTTATTCTGTGCGGATTCATCATCCATGATTCTCTCGTAAACTGCAAGGTACTGTCTTCTGTTACCGCCAAAGCTGTCAAATGCTCCTGCTTTTATGAGGTTTTCAACGACACGCTTATTAATATCCTTACCCATTCTTCTGATGAAATCAGGTAAACTCTCGAAGCGACCGTTTCTCTCTCTTTCTTCGTCTATCTTGTCTATTACCGATTCGCCGACATTTTTAATAGCTGCAAGCGAATATATAAGTTTTCCGTCCTTAACTGAGAAGTAAGTCTTACCTTCGTTAATATCGGGAGGACATACTTCAATACCCATGGTTCTCGCAACGCTTATATACTCTGCTGCCTTTTCGGGATTATCAAGGAAGCAAGTAATTAACGCTGCCATGTATTCAACGGGATAGTAATACTTCATATATGCTGTCTGATAGGATACTACAGCATATACCGCAGAGTGTGACTTGTTAAAAGCATATGCGGCGAAGGTTTTCATCTCGGAGTAGATGCGCTTCGCAACTTCTTCCTTGATGCCTCTTTTTATACATCCTTCGATGCCCTTATGCTCATCACCGTAGATAAACATACGGCCCTGTTCTTCCATCTCTTCGGCTTTTTTCTTGGACATGATTTTTCTAACCTTGTCCGAGCCACCCATGGAGAAACCACCCAAGTCTCTAACTATCTGCATAACCTGTTCCTGATATACAATACATCCGTATGTAGTCTCAAGAATGGGCTTTAATTCTTCGCAAGCATATACTACCGATTCAGGATTTTCCTTGCATCTGATATAGTTATCAATAAACTGCATGGGACCGGGTCTGTAAAGTGCGATACCCGCCATTACGTTTTCAAGGTTTTCCGGCTTAAGCTTTTTCATGAAGCCTCGCATACCGCCGGATTCCAACTGGAACACGCCTTCGGTATTACCCGTGCCGATGTATTGATATACTTTTTTATCATCCATATCAATCTCTTCGAGATTGACTGTTATTCCTCTTGAATCTCTTACATTAAGACAGGCTTTTTCAAGTACCGTAAGTGTACGAAGCGATAAGAAGTCCATCTTTAAAAGGCCCTGCGCTTCAAGGGTTGGCGCATCGTACTGCGTAACGAGTATATCGTCAGCGCCCTTTGATAAAGGAACGAACGCTTCTACTTCTCTAGGTGCAATAAGTACGCCCGCAGGATGAACAGATGAGTGTCTAGGTAAGTATTCAAGCTTAAGAGACATATCGATAATCTTTTTTACATTCTCATCAGTCTCATACATAAGCTTAAGATCGGGACTAACTCGAAGTGCATTAGTAAGATTAACTTCTTCATCATTGATTCTTGCAGGTACGGCCTTGGAAATTCTGTCTCCTACTTCGTAAGGAAGACCTAAAACTCTTGCAACATCTCTAACAACACCCTTAGCCTTAAGGGTACCGAATGTAATGATACGTGATACCTTTTCTTCGCCGTATTTATCTATAACGTAATCGATAACTTCCTGTCTTCTCTCATCACCAAAATCGATATCAATATCGGGCATGGTTACACGCTCGGGATTAAGGAATCGCTCGAAGATAAGGTTATATTTTATGGGATCAATATTTGTAATTCTAAGACAATATGCAACGATACTTCCTGCTGCAGATCCACGTCCCGGGCCAACTGCAATGCCTCTATCCTTGGCATATGCGATAAAGTCCATAACGATTAAAAAGTAATCGACGAATCCCATCTTGGTGATGACGCTTAACTCATAATCCAGTCTTTCTTTTGCAATGGGATTGTTGTCAGGATATCTCTTTTTTAATCCTTCTTCACATAGGTATCTTAGATACGTCTCTGATGTAAAATTCTCAGGCACTTCAAAATGAGGGAGCTTCGGCTCCTTACCGCCTAAATCAACATTACATCTCTCTGCCACAAGCATCGTATTATCAATGGCTTCCTGTGCGTAAGGGAAGAGAGCTCTCATTTCCTCTTCGCTCTTAACATAGTACTGACCTCCATCGTAACGCATACGATCCTTATCTGTAACGGTCTTTCCTGTCTGAAGACAAAGTAATAAGTCATGTGCTTCAGCATCATCAGCGTATGTGTAATGTACGTCGTTTGTCGCAACTACCGGTACATCCAATTCTTTTGATAGTCTAATTATGTCGGGATTAATTCTTTTTTGATCATCAATACCATGATCTTGAATCTCTAAAAAGTAATTACCCTTACCGAATATATCCAGATACTCACTCGCTGCCTTTTTAGCCTCTTCGTAAAGCCCTGCTCTAAGATTAAGTGCAACTTCACCCTGAAGACAAGCAGAGAGGCATATAAGGCCATCGTGATACTTTCTAAGTATTTCTTTATCAACTCTTGGCTTATAGTAATATCCGTCCTTAAAACCTAATGAAACAAGTCTCATTAAGTTATGATATCCTTCGTTGTTCTCGGACAGCAAAACAAGATGATAATACTTATTATCACCTGCTTCTTTTTTGAATCTCGAATCGGGTGCCACATATACTTCGCAACCGATAATCGGAGTGATGCCTGCCTTCTTAGCTTCTTCGTAAAAAGCAACGCATCCGTACATCGTACCGTGGTCTGTAATGGCAGCATGTGTCATGCCGAGTTCTTTGACTCTTTTTACGTATTCTTTTATTTTATTGGAACCGTCCAAAAGGCTGTATTCCGTATGGACGTGAAGATGTGTAAATGCCATATCCAACTCCAAAAAAATTAATGCCAATACATAGAAAATTATACCACGGATGAGGTCTATAAAAAAGAAAAAAATCCCAAAGCGATAATCCTCGCCTTGGGATAAAATTGTTACTTATACTTCAAGTTTTTCTATATTCGCACCAAGTGCTCTAAGCTTGGTATCAAAGTTCTCGTAACCTCTCTCGATGTACTCGATTCCATCGATATCGGACTGCCCCTTTGCAGCAAGTGCTGCGAGAACCAATGCAGCTCCGGCTCTTAAATCCGGTGATGTCATATTGGCGCCCTGATAATAATCAACGCCCTCTATGTAAGCGGTTGTACACTCATCAACCACGATGTTACAGCCCATCTTTTTAAGCTCGTTAACATACATGAATCTGTTATCAAAGATTGACTCAACTACTGTGGAACAACCGTCAGCCAGTCCTAATGCTACGGATATCTGAGGTTGCATGTCTGTAGGAAATCCGGGGTAAGGAAGTGTCTTAACCTGAGTACGTCTAAGCTGTCCCTGAGGGCCTATAACTCTAACTGACTCATCGGATTCTTCTATCCTACATCCCATTTCTTTAAGCTTAGAAGAGATACTGTCAAGGTGAGTAGGGATTACGTTATCTACCACTACATCTCCATGTGTGATGGCTGCTGCCATCATGAATGTACCTGCTTCTATCTGATCGGGTATTACTGCGTATGTACCACCCTTAAGAGCGGGTACACCGTTAATTCTAATCTTATCAGTACCTGCACCGGTTATATGTCCGCCGATACCGTTGATGAAGTTTGCTACGTCAACGACATGGGGTTCCTTGGCTGCACCTTCGATGATGGTCTTACCGGGTGTTAAAACTGCAGCAAGCATGATATTAATCGTAGCACCTACGGATACCTTATCCATGTAGATTCTGGCACCGCTTAAGGGCCATGATTCGCCGTCCACGATAATCTCTGATTCAGTGATCTTGACATCTGCACCGAGGGATTCGAATCCTTTTTCATGCATATCAAGGCCACGGCCTCCGATGTTGCAACCACCGGGAAGAGGAACTCTGGCTTGATGGTATCTACCAAGGAGTGCTCCCGCAAAATAATACGAAGCTCTGATCTTTTTAATGCTTGGATTCTCGACTGCGTACTTGTTGATGGTTGAAGTATTAATCTTTAATGTGTTGTCATCAAGATATTCAACCTGCGCACCGAGTTTCTCAAGTGTCTCGACCATGATTATCGTATCGTTGACCTTGGGTACGTTCTCTAATGTAATTGTCTCATCGGTAAGTATGGTCGCTGCAAGGATTGGCAGAGCGGCATTTTTCGCGCCGCTTATGTACACATGTCCTTTTAACGACTCTCCACCGTTAATTCTGTATATCTTCATTTTTACCCTTTGCCCCTTTAGTGGGGTTAATTGGAATAATTAATTGCTTAATCTAATTGTAATACGTACTTTTACCTGTTTTTTAGTTAAGGTAATTAAGCGGGTTAACAGGTGTACCGTTAAGAATAATCTCAAAGTGTAAGTGAGGACCCGTACTTCGTCCTGTATTACCTGACTTACCGATAAGATCGCCCTGAGATACCGTCTGACCTACAGATACCAAACACTTATTAAGGTGAGCATATCTTGTCTTGGATCCGTCCGGATGTGTAATAAGAATCATATTACCGTATCCGCCGGACCATCCCGCTGCAGATACCGTACCGCCAGAAGCAGCGTATACGCTTGAGTTAAGAGGTATAGCCCAGTCAACACCCTGATGGTTGGTAGAACCGATTCCTCCGGGTGATTTTCTTCCGCCGAATCCGCTCGATAATCTGCCGCCCGAGATAGGCTTAATATATGTGGGCGGTACTTTTGTACCTCTCTCTACTACCTTAGCAACAGCTTCGACAAGAATCTCTTCCTTGACGATGTTTCTGTCTATTGCATTCTCATTCTTATATGTTACATCACTTACTACTTTTCTAAAACCTGCTGAAGGCTCAGTAAGTGTAACCTGCTTGGTTGTATACCAGTCATCATTATCTACATAGATAATATCTGCTTCGTAGCTTTCTTCTACAATCTCACGTCTTGTCCAAAGAACCGATAATTCAGGTTCAGGAACCGTGATGATAAGTGACTGTCCTGCTCTGATTGTAGAGTTAACATCCTTTAAGTAGTCACTATTAAGACGAACGAGTTCTTCCATGGAGATGCCAACCTTATGAGAGATGGCTGATAATGTATCTCCCGGCTGCACATCGTAGATCTGCTGAACTTCCTGTTCTTCTGTGAAAAGAGAAAGCGCTGTATCAACATCCACGATTTCACTCTTGGGAATATATGTCTCTGATACTTCTACTTCTTCTGCAAAGCTAATATTGATGATACCCTGAGTAATCTCATCAAAATCCATATATTCGATTAGTTCGCTCTCAGCGATATCATTTTCTGTATTTGCAGCCGCACCTGCTTCAAGACTCATGGCATCATATTCCACGTCTTTTCGTGACAGTCTCGCTGTCAGCGTGGACATGATTCGATCCTGATTCTTTTCCGTCTTAAGCTCGTATTCGTCGTTTTCGTCGTACTTATCTATCGCTCTGGTCAAAAGCTCGTCAACTTCTTTTGCCGTGGCAAGATTGACCGTAGTGTTATTGACCTTAACCATGTATGCTCTTGTCATCGTCTTTTTCTGATGATTTTCAAAAGCTGTCTTAATCTTTTTATATACTTCGTCTTCGTCATCTACATTTTTGTAGATGGTCTCTTCACCGATTATTTCCTTGTGAACATCTTCTATCATGTAGAGGTCTTTACTGCCTTCAGCGAGTTCTTTTCTCGCCTTAACGATAAGTTCCTCTGCCTTTTCTTCACTTTCAACACATCCCATTTCTTCGCCAAAAAGCCAGATGGTAAAGAGGTTTTCACCCTCGGACTTAAAAGAAGTAAAATTAGGTAACAAAAACAAGCCTAAAGCGAAAACCGATAGGCTTGTAATAATAAATGTTGCTCTAATACGTTTATAATGACGTGTTACTTTTTTCATGATAAAACTAAGTTTTGAGCTAGAATACACCCAAAGCTACAAGCAATGTGAGAATAAGATTAGCTGCGCCCAAAACTATCGCAATAGTAACCGCAACCTTAGTTGACTTAAGCTTGGCATACAGTTCCCTGTTATGCTTGGTGAGGCCTTCGGTCTGACTCTTGAACTCGTCGACAACGACTGCCTGAACGTTACGGTATACTTTTACATTCTCCTTATGTACAAAGTCGTCAGACTGTCTGAACATCTCGGCTAACTGTCTCTTGTCTTCTTCAGCCTGAATCTGACGCGCTTCTTCTTTCTGCTGTTCTTCGAGGAGTTTTCTCTCTTCCTCTTCTCTCTTAAGCATCTCATCTTCTTCGCTCGGTCTGTTGATTGTCTCAATACCTGAACGGATATACTCAAGATGGTCTGCTATCTCTCTATTTTCACGACGAATTGCTAAAAGTGCATTATCTACACTTGTCTTAACGCTTGTCTTAAGATCATCGTTACTTGTCTTAAGTTCATTGGTAGTAGCCTTAATCTCTTCACTTGAAGTCATGATGCCTTCGAGTGACTGATTCATTGTATCAGCTGAAGTCTTAACCTGCTCAGCTGAGAGACGAAGATCGTCTGCTGAACTTCTAACTAAATCAGATGCATATCTAATATCATCTGCAGATCCCTTGAAATCTTCTGCAATCTGTCTAACAGCTGCAACGGAACCTGAAACTTCCATTGAAGACTGCTTCATCTCATCTACGGGAACCATGAGTGTGTTGTTAACTGACTCGTTAAGTGCAGTTCCAACTGTAGAATCGAGGTTCTGCAATGCTTCATCTATGGCAGTGATGATTTCCTGAGAGAGCTGCTTGGATACTTCCTGGTTCTCGCCTTCTTCTCCCTCTACATGGCTGCCCTGAACCTTGGTGATGGACTCATCTACCAAAGCATTAATCTTATCTGTAAGTTCGGAGTTCTTATAATTGAGCTTACGCATGTCCTGAAGAATGGCTTCATACTGCGCTACCTGCTCCTGAAGTCGTCTCATCTCATTAGCTTCTGCCTGTGCATTAGCCTTAATCATATCCTGAGCGCTTATTCTTTGTGCAAGTCTGTCTGTAAAATTATCCATTGAATAACTCCTTCGCTTTCATTTGGTCAAACCAAACCCGTTTTCGCACCGTTTCTATTCTACCATTTTTGCTGCAAATTTACAATAAATTTTAAAGTGGACAAAAATATGACGATTTTTCACATTTTGGACACAATTTCTTCACAATTAGTCGGTAGAATACAGATAAATCATTTTATTCATAGTATGATGATTTAATCATCATACGCTCCTCATTTTTAGTATTTTTAATACTTTTATTCATTTTCTCCTAAAGAAAGAGCCTTTCCCCGGCTCTTTCTTTATTTTTGTTTATTAAGTTTCTTGGTTGATTGTCCATTTTCCCGATTGGGAACGATAATTTTGACTATTTTCCGCGCTCTGCTTTCATGAGGCGCTTGTTCTCGTACATTCTCTCATCAGCAAGTCTGAATACTGAATCGACATCTTCCTCGACTATCTCCTCAATATCAGCCATACCTGATGCTACGGATACTCTGTCCATAATAGGAATGTCTTCGCTGCTTCTATTTTCAACTTCTTTTCTGAAGGTATATAAAAGTTCTTCTTTTATCTGGTAATCAGAGTTCTTAACTATGGCTACGAACTCATCACCACCGACTCTATAAACCGGTGAATGCTTGAATGTATGACAGATAAGTTCACTGGAATTCTTGATATATACATCTCCGGCGCCGTGTCCGAGCTCATCATTAATCTTTTTAAGATTATTAAGGTCAAACATAACGATGGCAAACTTGGTTCCATCACCTGATAAGTAATGATTTTTAAGCATCGTCTTGGCATTCTCGTATGCAGTTCTGTTCTTTAAGGATGTAAGAGCATCTGTCTGCATGAGTTCTGAGAGCTTGTCATTAAGTGCCGCAAGCTGAATTGTAGTCTTAAACTCTGCTATTGAACGGTTAAGGTTAGCCTCATAATCGAAGAATAGCCATGATCTTAATGTCATGTCGATGCCTCTCATAACCATGTATCCGCAGACATATGATTCAAGATGAAGCGGCATGAGAACGTAGATATTATTCTCGCCCTCTCCTGTGTATCCGGGAATAAGGTCAGGTCTTTTAATCTTACGAACATTGGTCTGCTCGCCCTTTTCCTTGGATACAAGTACCTGGAAGTTATCAGCGAATGTGAATTCTTCATTATCAGGTGTCTCTTTTAAGATGATATTCTCAAAGAGAGGGTCAATCATTATATGAATGGTATCAAGATTCTCATCCTGTACCGAATAGAATACTGACTGTAACTTAGCAGGAACCATTGAGAAACGGCTTGACTCAGCGAATGCATTACGAATAACCTGAAGCATACCTGCTCTCGCATTGTCTTCCATGTTTCTTGAAATAAGTTCATGGCAGAAGCCTCTTCTAATGTCGTCCTCATTTCTGGGGCTTACACATCCGCAGCTCTCACCGGGTAAGAACTTACTCTCTACATATGTCTCTCTGGGTGCTTCTTCTCCATCAAAAACCTTGAGAAGGACTTCTATGCACTTTTCACCCTGAATATCGAATCTTTGCTCAACCGTTGATATAGAAGGATAGAATGTACGACCGCTTCGTACATTGTCGAATCCTGTAACTGCTATATCATTGGGAACTTTGAAGCCGTTCTTTTCAATACCAAGACAAGATGCTACTGCAAGGAAGTCATTGGCAAGAACGAACGCATCGGGAAGGGATTCTTTTTTATTATATAATCCCGTGATGTAATTCATCGTACTTCTGATTTCCCAGTTGGTATATAAAACATCCGCATCGGAGAAAGGAATCTTCTTCTTTTCTGCGAATTCTCTTAAGCATTCAAGTCGTGAATTGGAGTCGTCGTTTTCCTTGGCACCTGCAAAGAACTTAACTGTCCTCATATGATGAACGTCATATAAGTGATTGCATAGCTCCATCATACCGGTCTTATTATCGACCAATACTCCGTAAAAGTCAGGATCCTTGTCACCTATACATACTGTGGGAATATTGGCTTCTCTACATCTGTCGTATATCTTGTCTCTGACCTCGTTGGAATTAAGTCCCTGCGAGAATATGATAGCAGCATCAAATGACTTAAGGTCCGGAAGGAAGTGAATCGCACTCTCACTCTTATTGTATACTTCGCTTCTTCCGTAAGTATTGGATGCTAAGAACATAAAAATGTCAGCATAGTTTTTTGGAAGAGTCTTTCTGGCTCCATCCAAAAATGTCATTAAGTTATCTGAATTCCAGTTGTTAGCAAATAAAGCAATTTTTTTCTTCATAATGAAAAGCCTCTCGGATCACTATAAATCATAATTACGTTTATGGTCACTAATTCTCTAGATGTTCTCTGGCCACTGCAAGCATTAATTTAATTCTGTTTTCCTGGTTAACCTTGGTTGCACCGGGATCATATTCAATATCAACCGAATTAATCTTGGGGTTGATTCTTCTAACCTTGTTAAGCATACCCTTAACAGCTACATGGCAAGGAAGACAACCGAAGGGCTGTACGCATATGATGTTTTCATATCCGTGCTCTGCAAGCTCTAACATCTCTGCTGCAAGATACCATCCTTCACCCATACTGTTGGTAGTATCGATGATTCCTTTTGCTCTCTTTTTAAGGTCGTTAACTCTCTCTGGAGCAGTAAACTGAGGCCACTTTTCGATACCACTGATAAGTAAGTCCTCGATAAAGAAATAATACTTCATAACTGCTTCCATGACAATCCTCTTTATAGGAGAACCGCCATATGTTCTAAGATCCTCTAGCGCACCATTAGTCTTATATGCACCGAATCCTAAAACAGTGGGAATAAAGTATTCGCAATCCTGTTCTGTAAGGAACTCTTCGAGGTGGTTGTTACCGGGTACTGAGTACTTTAAGTATAACTCACCAATGATTGCGACTTTAACCTTGTTAACCTTTTTAATCTCTATCTCTGAGAATGTCTTACATATCTCATCGACAGTTTTTTTCATGGCTCTGACTGAAAAGTTCTTTCCCTTGGAAAAGCTTTTACCAAGTTTTTCTATCCATTCATCAAGAAGCTTATCTGTATCACCTGCATTAACTTCGTAAGGTCTAACCTGATTGGAAACAAGTGTTAATGCATCGCCGTATACGAGTGCAGCTGCCGCTGATAAAAGTGTAAGCGGTGATAAAAAGATACCGGGTGCATATTCCATATTCCAGGTGTTGGCTGATATGAAAGGCACATTAGGGTAACCTGCTCTTTCGAATGCTTTTCTCATTAAGTTGATATAGTTTGAATCCCTGCATCCCCCGCCTGATTGAGTGATAATCATTGCGACTTTGTTGGGATCGTACTTACCTGACTCCATAGTTGCAAGCATCTGACCTGTGATTAGTGAGCAAGGATAACAGATATCGTTATGTACATACTTAAGACCTTTTTGGATAACATCAGGTCCTTCGTTTTCCATGATATCTACCTTGTATCCGACTCTTTGGAATACAGGGCGAAGGAGTCTGAAATGAATGGGACACATCATCGGTGAAAGGATGGTGTAATCCTTCTTCATCTTTTTTGTAAACATGAGTTTTTCTACGAAATGGGGACTCTGATTATTCTTACTCATTGCCATCCCCCTTTCCGGATTCTATAGCTGCCATTAAGGAACGAAGTCTAATCTTAACGGCACCAAGGTTGGTAACCTCGTCTATCTTAATCTGAGTATAAAGCTTACCTCTACACTCAAGAATCTCTCTTACTTCATCAGTGGTTAATGCATCAAGACCGCAACCGAATGATACAAGATGAACCATGAAAATATCTGATGAGTCAGCAACATATTTTGCAGCTGAGAAAAGTCTTTGATGGAATGTCCACTGTGCAATGATATTGGTTTTAAACTTGGGCATTAAATGTGCTATCGAGTCCTCTGAGATAACAGCGAATCCAAGTCCTGCTATAAGCTTATGAATACCATGGTTAACTTCGGGATCAGCGTGATAAGGTCTGCCTGCAAGAAGGATAATCTTCTTACCCTCTGCTCTTGCTTTTTCCATAATGGTCTGACCCATGCTTCTAACTTTAGAAACATATGAATTATATTCAGCATATGCTGCATTGCATGCTTTTTTAATATCTGACATTGAATATGTGGTAGATAATCTCTCCTCCAAAATGGCTTTGATCTTGGAAGGGAATTTACTTTTTACATGAGGTCCCACATAATCGCATATATATGTGATATCGCCAAAGTTAACGGTATTGGCACCGATTACTTCAGGGTATCCTGAGATAACTGCGCAGTTATAATTTTTTCTACCCTTCTTCTCATCAAAATGATAAGTCATACCGGGATAGAAAATAACATCGACATTCTTTTCAATAAGAGTCTGAATATGACCATGCATCATCTTGGCAGGGAAACATACCGTATCAGAAGGGATTGTACCCTGACCTTTTATATACATAGCTCTATTGGAAAAGCCTGATGTAACTACCGTGTAACCAAGTTCTTTGAAGAATGCATACCAGAAAGGAAGCATCTCGTACATATTCATTGCAAGAGGGATGCCGATTACTTTTTTGCCTTCTTCTTTTGATTTTGTAATTACATTTTCAGTATCCTTGTTTTCTGTATTTTTATCGTCGCTATATTCTTTTAAGAGTGAAAGCTTATACTCATAGAGGTTAAGTGAATCATCCTGCGCTTTCTTGGTAACGGGCTTTTCGCATCTGTTACCACCGATGAATTTTCTACCACCCGAGAATGAGTTAACTGTTAACTGGCAGTGGTTATTACATCCGTTACAAGTGATACTCTTAACATCATATGTGAATGCATCGAGTTCTTCTTTTGTAATAAGTCCTTCGTATCCTTCTCTACTCTTTTTACCGTTTTTAATATACAGTTCTTTTGAATAAAGTGCTGCACCGTAAGCACCCATCATACCTGCGATATCAGGTCTTATAACATTAACACCGAGTTCTTTTTCGAATGCACGAAGCACTGCGTTATTAAGGAATGTACCGCCCTGAACTACTATTTTTTTACCAAGTTCATCTGCGGAGTGAACTCTGATAACTTTATAAAGAGCATTCTTTATAACACTCATTGAAAGGCCGGCTGAAATGTTCTCAACACTTACTCCTTCTTTTTGAGCCTGCTTAACTGATGAGTTCATGAATACCGTACATCTTGAACCAAGGTCCACAGGGTTATCTCCGAAAAGACCTAAGTTAGCAAACTCCGCGATAGGATATCCCATGGAGCTTGCGAATGTCTGAAGGAATGAACCGCATCCTGAAGAACATGCTTCGTTTAAGAAGATATTGTCGATTGCACCGTTACGAATCTTGAAGCACTTCATATCCTGTCCGCCGATATCGATAATGAATTCAACATCGGGTAAGAAGAACTTAGCAGCTGTAAAGTGTGCAACTGTCTCTACAACACCGTACTCGATATTGAGTGCGGCCTTAATCATATCTTCGCCATATCCTGTAACAGCACCGGATACGATATGTGCATCGGGATACTGCTTATACATCTCTTTTAATGATTCCACAACTACGTCGATAGGCTTACCCTGGTTGGATTCATATCTTGAATAAAGTATGCCTCCTTCTTCATCGGTAAGAATAACTTTTAACGTGGTAGAACCTGAGTCAATACCAAGGAATGCATCGCCTGTATAAGGTGTGCCTTCTTTTCTCTCGACTTTATCTTTATTATGTCTTTCCATGAATTCATCGTACTCTGCCTGATCCTTAAAGAGAGGTTCAAGTGATGAAATCTTAATGGAATCTTTTGCCTTATCAATAACGTCTAATGCATTGTTTAAATCAACTGCTTCGTTAGCATAAAAAGCTGCACCCATGGCAACAAAAAGAAGGGAATCTTCAGGACAGATTCCTTCACACTTAAGCGCCTTGTCGAATGCTTTTCTAAGCTCTGACATGAATGTCAAAGGACC
>JAEEQX010000136.1 GCA_016285575.1 Lachnospiraceae bacterium | reverse complement strand
TTTGATGATACCTAAGTTTACTGAAGGGTGAAGTCTTAAACCTCCCTTGTAAGGTCCGATTGCGTTGTTAAACTGTACACGGAAACCTCTGTTAACCTGAACCTGTCCGTTATCGTCTACCCAAGGAACTCTGAACATAATCTGACGATCGGGCTCTGTGATTCTCTCGAGAATTGCAAGCTTGCGATACTTTGCTTCATCCTGCTCGATAACAGGGCGAAGTGAATCAAGAACTTCTGTAACAGCCTGGATAAATTCGGGCTGATCAGCATCTCTTTTCTTAATCTTCTCGAGTACTTCATCAACGTAAGACATAATATAATCCTCCTTAAAATTGAATACACATTGAAACAAATAATATATCTGTAAAAAAGAAAAAGGCCTTTAATGGACAAAGTAATACCACTCCATTAAAGACGCCATTGCCTTTATCACATTTATTATCACATTATATAAATGATCTTTAAAATATGGAAAAACGACTCCATTGCCTTTTTCCCACGATTTTGATACTACATCAGACTAAAATCTTTGTCAATATTTTTTATTCCATTAATTACTTATTTTGCCGTATTTATAAGTCAGTTTGCATATCTATGTATAAAAACAATTCCATACCACTATATGTATATCTGACATAAAAAGATAATGGACATAAAAGTCCATTCAAAGTATAATATTCACGGAGGATTCGACATGGATGAAATAGCGGTTTTAATCCCTTGCTACAACGAAAGCAAAACTATTGAAAAAGTAGTTAAGGATTTTAAGGAAGCATTACCCAATGCTGTTATATATGTATATGACAACAATTCTTCGGACGAATCCGATGAACTCGCTAAAAATGCAGGTGCAGTAGTTAGATATGAGCACCAGCAGGGCAAGGGCAATGTAATAAGAAGAATGTTTTCTGAAATAGATGCCAAGTGCTATATCATGGTTGATGCGGACGATACTTATCCTGCATCCAGTGCTAAAGAAATGGCTGACAAAGTACTCGTTGACAGAGTAGATATGGTAGTCGGCGATAGATTGTCATCAACTTATTTTGAGGAAAATAAGAGACCTTTTCATAACTTTGGTAACTCTCTTGTCAGAGGCTCAATCAATACATTGTTTAAGAGCAACATAAAAGATATCATGACAGGATACAGAGCATTCAGTTATAGATTTGTAAAGACTTTCCCCGTTCTCTCAAAAGGATTCGAGATTGAAACCGAGATGAGTATACATGCAGTTGATAAAAATATGTATGTAGAGAATGTCGTTATTGAATATAAGGACAGGCCAGAAGGCAGTACATCCAAACTCAACACTTATTCGGACGGCTTTAAGGTACTTCGCACAATCATGAGACTCTTTAGAACTTACAGACCCGGAAGATTCTTTGGATTTATCTCATTAGTACTTGTTCTTTTAGCTCTTGGATTCTTCATTCCTATTGTAATAGAATTCATTCAGACAGGGTTAGTACCTAAGATTCCTACTCTTATCGTATGCGGCTTCTCAACAATCGCTGCAATACAGTCATTCTTCTCAGGACAGATACTTAAGACCATCTATCAGAAGAATCGTCAGGACTTCGAGATGGATCTCTATCGTGTAACATCCGAGATGGATATGAAAATAAACAATAAGTAAATATTACCTACCAAATAAACTACAGAAGGTGTCTGAGTAAAATATTACTTAGACATCTTTTTTGTATATATTATTGATTAATAAGTTTATAGTCTGATAAAACATATACAAAAATGATAATTGTTCTTATATTGGAAGCGTTATATAATACAACTCGATGAAAAAGATATTTGAATTTTTGAAAAAAGAAATAATGCTTACGGTGGCAGTTCTCGCTGCCATCTTTTCTTTGTTCATAACACCCCCTTCACTAGAACTTATAAAAGAGATTGATTGGCATACCTTAGGTACGCTCTTTATGATGTTGTGTGTCCTTGAAGGTTTCAAACAGGAAAACATATTTAAGCCGATAATCAGTTTTTCCACCAAGTTCAAAACCATGGTGGCATTATCATTGTTCCTAATCTTCGGCGTATTCTTCACATCGATGTTTGTAACAAACGATGTATCTCTTATTATATTCGTACCACTCACCATTCTTTTATTTAGAGGTGGCGATAAAGAAAAATACATTCTCCCTGTTATATCAATGGAAAATATAGCTGCCATAAGAGGTTCGCTTCTTATGCCCTTTGGTAGTCCGCAGAACCTCTTTTTATATGGGCAATCCGGAACAAGTGTATTCAACTTCATGTTGCATATGTCACCTCTTTGTGTAGGTAGCGCTATACTATTAATCATATTTGTATTGGTGCTTTACGGGAAGAACATAAAAGAAGAGATTAAGATAGATTCAAACGAAGTATCCGGTGTATGGGAGAAAGAAAAGAGAATCAGACGTATAACTTATCTTGCACTTTTTGTAATGATACTCTTAACCATCGTTACCAGAACCAAATTCTGGCCAATAGCTGTGCTTATCGTAATTATCGCTATTGCTGCTGTTAATATTAAGTTATTTACTCAAGTGGACTATGTATTGATATTCACTTTCC
>JAEEQX010000135.1 GCA_016285575.1 Lachnospiraceae bacterium | reverse complement strand
ACGAGATACATTTACAGTAATGACTAATCCTGAACGTGCAGAGTATAATGTTGCATTTACTTTATTTTTCCTGTCCTTGATATTGATGGATATTATCGAGAAGAAAAAAAGACCTGTATATCAGCAGATTATCCTTTTGATATTTGCTTCGTTCTTGGCTGTATTCAGATCCGAAGGAATAATTGTTGCAGTGTTATCATTTATTGCTTTAATGGTATTTGTTTATAGGCCTAAAGCATATAAGTTTGCTTTGGTTATTATTTGTCTTTTGGGAATGATAATTGTATTCAAATTGCCTGGAAAAGTTGGTGATATAAAGTATTACGGAAGCGACTATTCGATTGTTAATTCATTTAATCCTCTTCATAATATATTCGTATCAGATTCGTCGAATTTGTCTTATGAGGGCGTGGAGAATGATCTTGAAGCAATAGGAGCCATAACACCTGTTAATCTTATAGAGGAGTTTGCTTCTGAAGGCTACAGAAGATATAATTATTCTCAGGGCTACGCAGATATTAATCAATCAAGATCCGGAAAAGAAATCTCCACTGCATATAAGCTAGCATATAGGAATATAGTTCTCCATAATATACCTATTTATGTAAAAACACAATTATCCATGTTTTTACAGGCTATAGGTGCGATTCCCAACGCATATGTAGAAGAGTATAAGGGAGAGAGTTCCGATTTTCCTTCATTTGGACAGGAATTGTGGCAGGTTGGACGAGATGACTTCCAGGTTATCCCGGGTCGTTTCAAGTGGGAAAGATTTGGTTTAAGGAATACATTGGCTACTGTATTTACAATCCCAAGACTCAAATATGTTGAAATACTTACTAAAAGTCGTATTTATACAGCGTTCTTCGCGTTAGAATTAGTGATTGGGTTGTTGGTTCCTATTTTAGCGATAATCAATTATGCGAAAAATAAGAAAAAGGATATTGAATATTCAAATCAAATAGTAGGAATCGGTGTAATTTCGCTGATTCTTGATCTATATGTAACAGCATTGGCATTGGTAATGCCGGTTGGAGCCAATATGTATTTCCATGCGTATATTTACTGCATTTTTATGGTGATAACAGTATTTTTGGGACGAATAATTGCGAGAGGTCGAAGCAATGGCATATAAGACACTTCTTTTTATTCCGATGTATAATTGCTCCAAGCAGATAGTGCGTGTTCTTGCGCAGCTTGACGAGTCTGTATTAAAATATATTGATGAGTGTTTGGTTGTTAATAATCGTAGTACTGACGACGGTGAAGAGGCGGTACTTAAGTTTAGAGAGAACAACCCGTCAGTACCTGTTAAGTTACTTCGAAATCATGAGAATTATGGTGGTGGCGGATCGCATAAGATTGCGTTTAATTATGCGATAGATAACGGATATGATTATGTCATAGTACTTCACGGTGATGATCAGGGAGATATTCATGACATATTGCCGTATTTGATGGATGGCGAGGCATATAAGCATGATTCTTTCCTTGGTGCAAGATTTGCTAAGGGGTCAAAATTAGTTAATTATTCTAGGTTCAGAATATTCGGTAACCATGTATTTAATGCTTTTATGACTGTAATACTGGGAAGAAAGATTAAAGATCTTGGCTCGGGACTAAATATGTATTCGGTCAAGTACTTAAGCAGCAGATTTTATATGTATTTCATTAATTCGCTGACTTTCTATGTATATATGCTTATATACGGTGTACATTCCAAGTCTGATTTCACATTCTTTCCTCTTACCTGGAGAGAGGATGATCAGGTCAGCAATGCGAAGTTTGTTAAGCAGGCTAAAGAGATATTTAAGATATCATTTAAGTATAGATTTTCTCCAAAAAAGACATTTTCGTGTGAGGATAATGAGTATTCTAAGATAGAGTACTTATCGGATGTGGTTAATTCTTGAGGTATAGAGTATGGGTAAGATACATTTGTTGATGCCTATGGGCGGCGGTGGTACGAGATTCGGTAATAAGGGATTCAATGTTCCAAAGCCGTTAATCCCGTTACAGGATAAGCCGTTTTTGTATTGGGCAACAAAATGTGTGACAGATTATATAGATGTAATCGATATTACATTTATTGTTTTACAGGATCATATAGACAGATTTGCTATTGATAAAGAAATAAAAAGATATTTCCCTGATGCATGTATACATGTGATTGATCATGTGCTTGACGGAGCTGTGCTTACATGCATGGCAGGTGTTGAAGAGATAGACGACGGAGAAGCTTTATTATTCAACGATTGCGATCATGCATTTGTGAGTGACGGTTTTGCTTCGTTTGTTAGAACAGGAAATATTGATGATATTTCGGGAGCGCTTTTGACGTTTAAGTCAGATAACCCTGCATTTAGTTATGCTCGCTTTGATGACAATCATAATGTAATTGGCACAATAGAAAAGCAGGTTGTAAGCGATGAAGCAATATGCGGTGCATATTATTTCAAAAACAAGGAAACTTTTCTTAAAGCTTCTAACGTATATCTAAAGAATTGTTCGTATAAAGAATTTTTTGTCAGCGGAGTGTATAATGAGCTTATTAAGTTAGGAGGAAGTGTCAGGACGTTTAATGTTGATGA
>JAEEQX010000053.1 GCA_016285575.1 Lachnospiraceae bacterium | reverse complement strand
ATGATCCCAAAACCAATTTTTATCTTTTGGATAAGTTTCTCTTTTTTATCATGCATGAGAGACTTCGTCCTATCTTGGTTTTTAACAAAGAAGATCTCGGCTTGGATGAAAAGCAGGAGATTATCGATATATACAGAGGATTTGATGCTCCGCTTATCTTTACCAGCGCGAAAGAAAACATCAATGTTGATGCTGTTAAGGAACTATTAAAAGGCAATACTACAGCAGTTGCCGGACCAAGTGGAGTAGGTAAGTCCACACTCATCAATGCGATAGTCGGCTCCGATATTATGGAGACAGGAGATATATCCAAGAAGACGCTTCGAGGCAAACATACTACGAGACATACGGAGATGTTTGAATTCGATGTGGATGGAACGGAATCTTTTATACTTGATACTCCGGGATTTTCTTCTTTTTATCTGCCAACTCTTGATGAACAGGAGAGAGCATCCGATTATTATCCCGAATTTGAAGAATATTCTCCAAGATGCAGATTCAATGCGTGCCTTCACGACAGAGAGCCTGATTGTATGGTCAAGAAGGCGGTTGAGGAAGGCAATATCTCCCGAGAGAGATATGAGAATTATCTTAAGATTCTCAAGGAAATCAAGAATTCCTACAAATACTGAAATTAATCGGTATAAAAATATAGTTCTTCGGTAGAAATCACATAGCCAATTAAGTATTATATTTATTGTTGTGATTAATAATCGGATATATAGTTGGGATAAAGAATATAACAATATTCAGTTATATTATCAGGAATATTGTCAGTAATGTTTATAAGAAACGTAATAAAGACTAGAGTGAAAAGACATAAACAATAAAGGGGATTTAGATGGATTACATCCTTGCTCCGTCAATCTTATCGGCGGATTTTCTCACATTAAAAGATCAGATAGACCAGGTTGAAAAAGCAGGTGCCAAGTATCTGCATTTTGACGTAATGGACGGTATGTTCGTACGTAATATATCATTCGGTATTCCGGTTCTTAAGTGCTTAAAGGGAAATACAGGAATGGTACTTGATGTACATCTTATGATTATGGAGCCTGCGAGATACTTCGAGAAGTTCAAAGATGCCGGTGCTCAGATTCTGACTATCCATTATGAGGCAACAAGAAATGTTAAGGAAGATTTACTTCGCATAAAAGAACTTGGAATGATTCCTTCACTTACAATCAGTCCTGATACTGATGCTGAAGTAGTATTTCCTTATCTTGACTATGTTAATCAAATTCTTATCATGACTGTTCAGCCGGGAGAGGGTGCACAGGCATATATCGATAAGTGTACTGAGAAGATTCATAAAGTACGTGTAGAGATAGATAAGAGAGGCTTAGACGTTAATATTCAGGTTGACGGTGGTATCAACGAGAAGACAATCCTTACAGCCAAGGATGCAGGAGCCAATGTATTCGTTATGGGTTCATCCATTTTCCATGGTGATCCTTATGAGAATACTATAAAGTACAAAGATATTCTTGGAATCGATAAAAAAACTATAGTTAATGTGTAATATATAGAATATAGTTAATGCGTAATATTTGAATATAGTAATTGCGTAATAGATATAGTATAAAAGGCGCCCAATCGGGCGCCTTTTACAATTGTACAATATAAGTTTAAGGAGTAGTTTATATATTTTTGGTATTTAATGCTCGTATAGCATTGAGTACCGCAATAATCATAACTCCGACATCAGCGAATATGGCAATCCACATATTCGTGATACCGAGTGCTCCGAGGATTAAGCAAGCAAACTTAATACCGAGAGCAAATACAATATTTTCATAGACTATTCGTAAACATTTTTTGGATATCTTGATAGCATTAACGATGCGGAGAGGATTATCATCCATTATTACTACATCAGCTGCTTCTATGGCTGCATCAGAACCCATGGAACCCATTGCAATACCGATATCTGCTCTTGCAAGTACTGGTGCATCGTTAATACCGTCGCCTACGAATGCGAGAGTCTGTTTAGCATTTTTATTCTTTATAAGGTTCTCAACTTTTTCGACTTTATCCGCAGGAAGAAGAGAAGAGTGGTATTCGGTAATACCGAGAGTAGTAGCTACTTCTTTTGCTACCAAATCGGAATCGCCTGTTAACATTATCAGATTACCGATGCCCGAGTTCTTTAACTTCTTGATAGCTTCTACGGAATCATCTTTTAATTCATCAGATATAACTATATGACCTGCATATTCACCGTTGATAGCAATATGTACTATTGTGCCGCTCATGTGGCAGGGCTTATAGTCAATCCCTTCTTTTTTCATTAACTTGTCGTTACCGGCAAGAATCTCTTTTCCATCAACAACCGCTTTGATTCCATGACCTGATATCTCAGTTAAATCAGTTACTCTTGCTCTGTCGATATCTTTTCCGTAAGCGGTTTTAAGACTTACACTTATGGGATGTGATGAAGCGCATTCAGCAAGTGCTGCCAACTCGATTAGGCTTTCTTCAGGAATGGTATTATGATGTATATCATTTACATTGAATACGCCCTTGGTAAGAGTTCCTGTCTTATCGAATACGACATAATTGGTATATGAAAGGTTCTCCAAGTAGTTGGAGCCCTTAATTAATACACCCGCTTTGCTGGCTCCTCCAAGTCCTGCAAAGAATGAGAGAGGGATACTTATTACCAATGCACATGGACAGCTGATTACCAAGAAGGTAAGGGCTCTATATATCCATACTCCCCATTGTGCGTTGCTTTTTAGAATAAGCATATTTACTAGAGGAGGAAGTAATGCTAAAAGCAGTGCGCTTATACATACTGCAGGTGTATATATTTTTGCAAACTTTGATATAAAAGCTTCGGATCTTGATTTGTTGGAACTTGAATTTTCTACAAGTTCGAGAATCTTGGATACTGTGGATTCTCCGAATTCCTTGTCGGTCTTTACTTTTATAACACCTGTAAGATTGATACATCCGCTTATTATGGCATCTCCTTCGGATACGTCTCTTGGAAGAGATTCACCTGTGAGAGCAGATGTATTAAGAGATGAAGTACCTTCAATAACGGTTCCGTCGATAGGAACTTTTTCTCCGGGCTGAACTACGATTATACTTCCGATTTCAACTTCATCTGGAGATACTCTTACTAATTGTCCATCCTTTTCTATGTTGGCATAGTCAGGACGAATATCCATAAGAGCGGATATGTTTTTGCGGCTTTTGCCTACGGCATAGCTTTGGAAGAATTCACCTATCTGGTAAAAAAGCATAACAGCGATGCCTTCGGTATAATCACCGTTTTTCTTGATCAGAGCGAGAATGATTGCACCGACGGTAGCGACTGCCATAAGAAAGTTTTCATCAAATACACGGCCTCTAAAGATACCTTTTACAGCTTTAAGAAGGATATCATAGCCAATAATGAAATAAGGTATCATATATAGAATAAACCATACAGGTTCATTGATGAGCCCGGGTATGATATCGCCTGCATCTGTTTCCTTTGGCCCAATTATCTTATATAAGATTATTAAGAGTACCAAGAGAAGAGCAGAGATTATTATTCTGATTAATGCTTTCTTTTGCTTCTTTTTCATATCGTTCTCCCTATGAATCGAACGTAAAGTATATTAAGGATTAAAGCTCTATATCGCAGTCATCCTCGACCTTTTTACAGTTCTTAAGAACTGCCTTCATAGTCTTTTTCTCATCAACACCGTCTTCAAATTCAACGATCATTTTCTGTGTCATGAAGTTAACACATGCATCCTTAATACCTTCGGTCTTTTTTGTTGCGTCCTCCATAAGATTAGCACAGTTAGCACAGTCAACTTCAATGTTATAAGTTTTCTTCATATTCAATCCTTTCTCTTAAACGATTAAGTATTTGTTTAATTGTTGATTATATGATATATTAATAAGGACGATAAGTCAACTACTATTTTTAGTTTCTTTATTTATCCTACGAAAAGTAGTATAATAGAGAAGTTAATAAAGTGTTAATGGGGATAGGTTATGGGCGCGCATTCATGCGATTGTAAAGACAACGAAGAAAGAACTAACGAGCGAATCAAAGAGAATCTGACTAGTTATTCAGACTTTGAAGCTGTATCCAATATTTTTCAACAATTAGGCGATCCTACACGTCTTCGTATATTCTGGTTACTTTGCCATTACGAAGAGAATGTTATGAGTATATCCAATATTTTGGATATGTCTTCGCCTGCAGTTTCCCACCATTTAAGACCACTTAAGAATTCCGGCCTTATTGTCTCAAGACGACAGGGCAAGGAAGTATATTATAAAGCAGCAGATAATAAAGAATGCAATCTTTTGCATAATGCGATAGAAGAGGCTATGCAGATAGCGTGTCCTCATATGATTCACGACTAAAAAAATGACATACATTTGACTATACGTCAAAGGGGGAATGTATGACAGATGCAATAGTTAGTTATTATGAAAATTATATGCCCGGACCTGATGTATTAGTTATTGCATTAGGCTTGATTTTTTTCATTTTGACTAGAACTTCGTATATCAACTTGCAGGGATACAAGTATTCGAAGCCTATTCCCATAGAGCAATTAAGCGAGTATTTTAGCAAAGAACAGCCTTGATATGAGTAGAATATTAACCTTCCGTGAGATACCGGAGGGTTAGTTTAGTTATACAGAATAATTCAGGGAGAATTGAATGGTTTTAAGATTAAGAAACATAGTCTCTGTAGCGTTATCATTATTGATGACTCTGCTTCTTGTCGGCTGTAATAATGATACTCCGCCCGGTGGGAAAGAGAATCTCCAAAAGAAGGAGATGGCTCAGATACCGGGATTGTATGACGTGGAATACGACACTGTCGAATACAGCAAGATTATTCCGACACTTACAAGCCTTAATTACAATTATAGCGAAACTACATCGCTTGATATGGAGTTCTATTATCATCTTTATCGTATGAATCATTATGATGGAGATTATGAGAGAGCGATGACAGGCAGTTATAATTATCTGTCACAAAATGTGAATACGAACTTTTGTGACAGGGTTAAAAAGGATGACTTTAAGGAATGGTTGCATTGGTATTTTGATATCAATGTAAGAAACGTTCAGTATAATCCATATGATTATTTCATTATGGAAGATGATTCCCGGTATTATTATTTTTATTACTATCCCGAAAAGGTATCGGAATACGAGCAGAGAGCTTTTATATATGATGCATACTTCTCTGAGAATGTAGTTGTATTCAAGGCAGATATATATTATGACTACGAAGACAGCGTGGACAGACATGCTGAGACTACAAGGGATGAAGTGCTTCTTGATCCGTACACAGAGTACATAAGAAGTGTTGAATTGTATTTCGACGTGAATGATGGAAGACTCCTTCCCAAAAAGAGTCAGGAACTCAATATCCCCAGTCCTGTTGCTTATAGAGGAATTGCAACTGAATCACCTTATCAGGATTACACTGTATTGAAGGATTCATTCATTTATGGCTACAGTAAGGCTGGTTATGATCTGACAATCAACAGAAAAGGAGATACATGGAATCGTCTTCATTGGAAGGGCGAGGAAGAGGTGTATGGCCCGGACTTCAGATGCCTTGATGAAGAGGATATGTACACTAAAGAGCCTGTAAGAGTAGGCATCTATCCTTATGATGAGATAGATGGCGGAGAATACGAGAATACAGTTGTTGGTTATGTGGTATTTTCTGATAATTCCAATATCACATTTTATGCCGATGGCCACAAAGTTATAAAATCCAGAAGCAAGGAGTTAACTTACTAGTATATGAAACTGAGTAATGCATTTCTTGAAAAATTGGCCTCGTTCATCGAGGCCAATTATGTTGAAAATAATATAAATGTATTTGAAGATGCGATGCCTTCAGGAGAGAAACTGGAGGATATCGAATGTGAAGAAGTTTCAGTTGAGAAGACTGTTGAAACTAAAACTCAGAAAAAACATTTATTTGGCAAGTTTGCTAAAAGTGATAAGAGATCAGTAAGTGAATCATGCGAAGTCTTTGATGCTCCATGTGGCTCGGCACCTCCTCCGATGATGGGGATGGCCATGGCATCCATGGCGGCTCCTACATCACCGAGAAGCCTCGATGAAGTAGTAGCTAATCTTGACAAATCTTTTATGGAACTTGTTTTTTCTTTTGCTGATACCAAGGGATTTAGTGATGTTGATCTTCAAAAGAAAGGCAATATAGACAGGAAGGCATTCTCTAAGCTTAGATGTGGTACTACCAAGAAGCCGAGTAAGTCCACTGCAATGGCTCTTGCGATTGCACTCGAACTTAATCTTGATGAGACCAAAGATCTATTATCCAGAGCAGGCTATGCGTTATCTCCTTGTAGCAAACAGGACTTAATAGTTCAGTATTTTATAGAGAATAAAGCATATGATATATATGCACTCAATGACGTGCTCTCAGAATACGGAGAGCCTGAACTTGGTGTAAAAATATAGTATGTTAACTTCTTGACGATGTTTATCAATTTGATTATAATTGTGAAAGTTTTAGAGATGACTAACATCACATATTTGGATTGATAATACTTGCAATGAAGAGATTGAACAATAAACAAATGAAGAGAATATATGCGGGCGTCCTGGCAATAATGATGCTCGCTGTTTTAATGTTATCTTCAATGTTTATTGCAATCGAAGCAAACCATCATTGCGAAGATGACGACTGTCCCATATGTGAGAGTATTCATCAATGCTTAAACATATTACACGGCTTTGGCAATAAGGGAACTGTATCTTCAGTTATTATTCCTGTCATTGCTGTTCTTGCAATTTCTTATCTGTCGGTGTGCGATATCAGATTCGCTACACTTGTATCCAGAAAAGTACGCCTTAATGATTGAATCCAATATTAAGCTTTATTTTATCGACTACTAGATTATTACTTAATATTTGGAGGATTTATGAAAAGAATAATATCTATAATTGTTGCCGCCATTATGATGGCGGGATGTTTTTGTGCATGCACTAGTAAAGATACTCAATCAAAAGATAATGACAATATAAAAATAGTTGCTTCAATTTTCCCTGAATATGATTGGGTTATGAATGTACTCGGAGATAATCCAGGTAATGCTGAGGTTACACTTCTTTTAGACAATGGTGTTGATCTTCACAGCTACCAGCCTACTGCTGAAGATATAGTTACCATATCCAACTGTGATCTCTTCATATATGTTGGTGGAGAATCGGATGAATGGATTGAAGAATTAATCGCTAATTCAAAGAATAAAGATATGGTTACTATCAATCTTATGGAAGTTCTTGGTGATAAGGCCAAGGAGGAAGAATTGGTTGAAGGTATGCAGGAAGAAGAGCATGAGCACGACCATGAGGATGCTGATGAGCATGAAGAAGGAGAAGAGCATGAGCATGAATACGAAGAGGAAGAAGTAGAATACGATGAGCATGTTTGGCTTTCACTTCGCAATGCGTCTGTATTTACTGATAAGATTTCGGAAGAATTACAGTCTATAGATAAAGAGCATGCAGATGTATATAAGTCTAATGCAGATGCATATATTGAAAAACTTAATGATCTGGATAAAAAATACGAAGAGGCTGTATCATCGGCTCAGTATAATACAATTCTTTTTGGCGATCGTTTCCCTTTTAGATATATGGTTGATGATTATGGTATTACATACTATGCGGCATTTGTAGGATGCTCTACAGAGAGCCAGGCGAATTTTGATACCATATTATTCTTATCAGAAAAGGTTGATGAGTTATCACTTCCCTGTGTTATGTCTATCGACAGTTCTGACCAAAAGATTGCTAAGACTATTGTTGAAAATACAAAAAATAAGGATCAGAAAATACTTACTATTGATTCAATGCAGACTACTACAATGAGAGATGTTACTGAAGGGAAGAATTATCTTGCTGTAATGGAAGATAACCTTACGGTATTAAAGGAAGCATTGGCTTGTAAGTAATTAAGAGGCATTAATATGAAGTCAAGAAAGATATTAGCTTTATTAATATGTGCATCAGCCATAGCTATGATAGGTTGTACAGTAAAAGGCAACGTGAATTTTGATGAAGTCATAGCACAATCAGAACAAGATGATAGCATTATTGAAGATACAGAGCCTATTATTGAAGAAACAGAGCCGGCTGTTGAAGATAATGAAGTTACGGATGTTATATTGGAAGATGAAATTGCTGATGAGACACCTTTATCTGATGTTGATGTGGATTTAACAACTATGTCGAGCATTCTGGTCTATTCCGAAGTATACAATATGGTTTTCTATCCGGAGAAATATGTAGGTAAAACTGTTAGAATGAAAGGCACTAACTCCGTATACTATGATGAGGCTCAGGGTAAGTATTACTTTGCGTGCTTTATATCGGATGCGACTGCTTGTTGTTCACAGGGCATAGAATATCAGCTTAAAGAAGAATATGCGATTCCGGATGATTATCCCAAGGATGGTGTGGATGTGTGCGTAGAAGGATTATTTGATACGTACTATGAAGGAGATTACCTCTATTGTACACTTCGCGATGCTGTATTAATTGACAAATAATATCTTTCGAAGGCTTCATTAATTGTCGCCTCACAAGTGACCATAGAACATTTTGATTAAAATATAATTACCTCAGTAACAAACAAAAAACACGATTACGGAGGTAATTATTATGAGAGAAAACTTAACAGAACTTGTATTCATCCTTGACAGAAGCGGATCAATGAGTGGCCTTGAGTCAGACACAATCGGTGGTTTCAATTCATTGATTACCAAGCAGCAAAAAGAAGAAGGCGAAGCATATGTATCAACAGTTCTTTTTGATGATAAGACAGAAGTGATTCATGACAGAGTTGATATCAAAGATGTTGAGAAGTTAACTGATAAGGATTATTACGTAAGAGGATGCACAGCGCTTCTTGATGCGGTAGGTGGAGCAATCAAGCATATCGGTAATATCCAAAAGTATGCGAGAGAAGAAGACAGACCTGCCAAGACATTATTCGTTATTACTACTGATGGTCTTGAGAATGCGAGTAAGAGATATTCGGTAAAAGAAGTAAAGCGCATGATTGAACGTCAGAAGGAAAAGTACAACTGGGAATTCTTATTCTTAGGTGCCAACATTGATGCGATAGAAGTTGCAGGTAAAATGGGCATAGCACCTGAGAGAGCAGCAAATTATCACTGCGACAGTGTTGGAACAGCTCTTAACTATTCGGTTCTTGAAAAAGCAGTATCCAGAGTCAGAAAATGTAAGGCTAACGAGATGGCAATGGCTTTTGACGGGGCTGCTTGGAAAGAGGAGATTGACGAAGATTTCGCTGCTAGAAATTAAAAAAATTATAATCAAGATCAACCCATAAAAACAATACACCACAATCGTAAGTATATTAGAATGTGGACATAGTATTATAGTGAGGTATATTTATGAAAAAGGTGTTTTTGCTTAGTGGTGTATTGTTAACACTTTTTATGAGTGCTTGTTATCAGGTTCCCTGGAGAATGTATCAGCAACAGCCTCCCGCTAATTTAAACAATGGATCGGTTCAGAATCCATCTAACAATAATGGCAATACCAACCAGAATCCTCCTGCTGATGTAGGAGTTGGTACTTGGGAGGAAGACGAGGAAGAGGTTATTGAAGGTACATATATTGAGAATGTTGATTGCGGATATATAAGTACTAAAACTCATCCTGAAAGTTGTACTTATTATCTTGTGACTGATGAATCAGACGTAAAGGCAGCTGAGACTGCTTTGGGAATGAAGATTCCTGATGATCCTGATTGGGAATGGCAGTATAATTCAAAACATGTAGATGCTTTTCAGGATATGATGAGTAAGTATCCGATAGAAGAATATAATTATTTATTCATATATGATGAGCATGCTTGCCTTGGGTACAGTTCACATGCTGATGAGGTAGTGTATAAGAATGATTTAATTTATTTCCACTTTGATGTTGTTAAGAAACCGGGCGAGGGAGAAGCAACCTGTGAAGCTATGGATGGCGAATTTAAGATTGCAGCTATTCCCAAGGATTTCTTTAATGGCAAGACTTTTACCAATGTAATTAAAACTTCGGACTTAGTGGAGTATGATAACACCGAAGAATAATTGAAATTTTGATAATATGAATTTAGTTAAAGGCAGTGATTATTCACTGCCTTTTGTGGTATAATAAATAAGTTATAAACTTTTACATTTTGCGTACGATTAAATACATGGAGAGTTGTATGTTCGTTAGAAGAGCAACCACGAATGATATACCCGGAATACTTAATCTTCTTGTTCAAGTAGATATGGTTCATCATAATGGAAGACCGGATATATTTAAGGGCCCTGCGACCAAATATAATGAGGATGAATTGAAAATGATTATCGCAGACGACTTGATGCCCGTATTCGTATGCGTGGATGATAACGACAATGTACTGGGCCATGCTTTTTGCGTATATACTCAAGAACTTGATCATTCTGTGCTAACGGATATCAAGACATTATATATAGACGATATATGTGTTGATGAAAAGAGTCGTGGCCAACATGTCGGCAAGACGCTTTATGAATTCGTACATAAGTTTGCAAAAGAAAACGGATTTTATAATATTACACTCAACGTATGGACATGCAATCCTAATGCTATGAAGTTTTATGAATCATTGGGATTCGTTCCTCAAAAGATAGGTATGGAACAGATACTTTGATATTTTGATAGATAGGGGAAGTCATCATGAATATCGAATTACAATGCTGTGGAGTATTCATATTAATTGCTATGTTGGTCATGTTTCATAGGGAAAAGAAACTTGACTTAACTAACCGCAAGTTATTTCAGCGTGCTGTGTACGCCTGCTTTGCGTGTCTAATATTTGATATATTTTCTATAGTTCTAATAACTCTTTCTACCAATAAAGGATTTAATCCCTTTATTACATCCATAGTTTGCAAATTATATATTATGTTATTGGTATTGCAGGGATTCTTTGGATATCTCTATGTATCTACCAATTTGTTACCGATTGATAAAACCTTGGCAAAAGTTGTTAAGTACAGTTTTCATGGTATATTCGGGATCGGTGAAATTTTGATGCTTGTATTGCCAATCAGCTTTACTGCTGAGGGACGAGTAGTGTATTCTTACGGTCCTTCTACGATTGTTGCATATGCACTTTCAGCCGTATATATAGGATCAACTATCATCTTGACTTTACAATATAAAAAGCATATGTCCGGAAGAAGATTTATAGCCATGTTCTTGTGGCAGGCTATATGGCTTTTAGCAGCGATTATTCAGTTCATATTCCCTGAATTATTATTGGTTGGCTTTGCTTCTGCATTTGGAATGGTAATTCTATATATTCAGCTTGAAAACCCGAGCGAAAATATAGATGGTTCTACAGGATTGTTTACCTCCAATGCTTTATCAGCATATGTTCACGATAAGTATAAGTTTGGTAAAAGCTTTTCCATGTTTACCGCTAAGATTCATTATCTAACCAATGTTGTTGATTATAACATGGAACAGACAACGGTGTTAAGAACAGCGCATGCGCTCGTTAACCTCGGACCTGAACCTGCATTTAGGATTGATGATGATACATTCTGCGTAGTATATGATGATAAAGACAGAATGTTTGAGATGGCTGCAGAGATTAAGAGACAAAAGGACAGCGTAAAAACCATACCTGCTAAGGGTACTTATCTGTTAATACCTGACAGCATGATAGTTAATGGTCCTGATGAGTTTTTCCATTTTCTTCATACTTATCTTGAGAGTGAACGAGAGATACTTATAGCTGATGGAGAGATGGTTGAAAAACTTCGCGAACAAAGCAATGTCAAAGGAATGATTGATGAGGCACTTCGCGAAGACAGAGTAGAGGTCTTTTATCAGCCTATCTATAATACCAGAGAAGCATGCTTTACTGCTGCAGAAGCACTTGTTCGTATCAGAGATAAGGATGGAAGCATAATACCTCCCGGTAAGTTTGTAACTATAGCTGAAGAAAACGGTCAGATTATTCCGTTGGGAAAACGTATCTTTGAAAAGGTATGTCAGTTCATGGCAAAAGGCGAGGCTCAGAAAAACGGACTTAAGCATATAGAGATTAATATTTCGGCAGCTCAATTTGACTTCGAGAATCCTGCCAAGTTCGTATTAGAGTTCATGGAACAATACAATATCGATCCTACTCAGATTAACCTGGAGATTACAGAGACTGCAGAAGGTGAAAACCAGGATATGATGGTTAGAAATATGGAGAAGCTTATAGCCAATGGCGTAACTTTTTCACTCGATGATTTCGGTACCGGACGATCCAATATCGATTACTTCGTAAATATGCCTGTTAAGATAATTAAGTTTGATTATACTTTCACTCGCGGATTCTTTGCTAATGAAAAGATTAAGCCTGTGCTTAGCGGTATGGTAGATATCATTCATGATATGAATCTTAAAGTGGTTGTTGAAGGTATAGAGACCAAGAATCAATTGGAAGTTATGGAGGCTATGGGTGTAGATTTCATACAGGGTTATTATTTCTCCAAACCCATTCCTGAAAGTGATTTCTTAGATTACCTTAAAAAGAATAACAACAACTTAGAAGAGTAATTACAGATACTTAGATAGTTAAGCAGATATGCTATGAGCAATGAATACTTTAAAACTGCACTTCATGAATTCACTCTTGATTTTGCATCAGGTGGTGAAATACGTGCTTTTGCAGATAAGGGATATACGGTCAGCCAGATAAAAGAAAAACTCACTTTCCCTACACCAATCGAAGAAGTGCGCAGAGTAGCGTGGAAACACTACATAGATACAGGCATTATCAAACTGGAAGAACCTGATAGTGATACTAAGACTGAAAGAGTGTCCTACGAAAAGGTTCAGGACTCACTTGGCAGAACAAGCTTTAAACAAGTCACCATAAAAGACGATAATCCTATGCGTGAATATATTGTATGCGATTTCGGAAAACTCATCTACAAGGATAGAGCAGGTTTTGAAAAGAAACTCGAAGCTCTGTCAAAGGAAGATAGAGATTATATTCTGGAATTGCCTTGGCCGCTCGAGAGAGTGTGGCATGCGAAAAATGAACGCATGGAAAGGATTAGCAAGGCTTTTAGTGAACAATATGAGTGACAATAATGATGAATATAAATCATACGAAGATTATCAAAATGAAGAGAAACGAAATATATATAGAATAGCCCGCTTATGTTTTTACGCTATAGGTATCGGCTTATTTATTGCGGGTATTCTATTTTGTTTGAGTCAATGGTATGGTATAGTGATGTTTCACGAATATAGCAGGTATCCATATCTATATCCGGACTCATGCATTATGATACCTATCAGCTTACTGGGTGTATTTACCCTATTCATTATTTGGGTTGTAGTATTAGTTAAACAAAGGAAAAAGATAAGAGAATTCTTTTTATCAGTATTCTTAACTATTTCAAGTATTTTTTTGGGAATGATAAGTCTATGTTTTCTTTATTGGTTTCAAGACTTTGCAGAAGATATGATAAAGGATATATTATGTGGTTTAAGTATTATTTGATAGCTACTCGCATATTTATCTTTTTAAAGATTATTGAATTGAAATTATTTATTCGACAAAATGTTTTTAAGCAATGTATGTGCTATAATTATTTTTAGAAAACAAACTTGGAGGGAAAATATGGATATAATTGAAAATAAAGTTGCCATTGAAGAAATAGAAACTTCAAAGTTTGAATTTAATAAATCAATGAATGATAATTCTTTTCCTTCGAGGGCTTTGAGATCATTTGCGTATGTTGATCCTAGCAAATATGAAGAATTGGCTCGAATGGCGTTAGAAGAAAAGTGGTTTTTTGGAGATTGTGCACCTGATAATAATCCTTATCCTTTATTAAAAAGCTATTTAAATTATACATTTTATAGATTAAAGAACGAAAAAAAA
>JAEEQX010000052.1 GCA_016285575.1 Lachnospiraceae bacterium | reverse complement strand
AAGTGCGATAAGCACTGCTGTGTATATACCAAGTCCAATCCAGAATACAGGTTTCTTGTTTCTGTTCTTTTCGTAGTCATATGTATTGATGCTGCTTGTACGAGGTCTTGCTTTGCCATTGGCAACATTGATACGGTTGTATAAAAGTTCACGCTCTGTCTCAACTGCATCTTTTGCAGCAGGACGATTGGTGTTACTGGTCTTCTTTCTGGGTTCGGGTTTTGCGCTAGATTTTTTAGCTTCTTCTAATCTTCTTGAAGTATGAGCAGGACGTTCATTTCTTTCAGGTCTCTCAGCTCTTTCGCTTCTTGCAGGTCTTTCACTTCTTTCAGATCTTTCGGCCCTTTCAGTTCTAGCGGGTCTTTCGCTTCTTTCGGATCTTTCAACCCTCTCACTTCTAGCAGGTCTTTCAGACCTTTCACTTCTTTCGGGACGCTCACTTCTCTCAGGGCGCTCTGTTCTTGCAGGTCTTTCGCTTCTTGCGGGAGCAGCGCTTTCACGACGCTCTCTTCTCTCAGCTCTGTCTTCAGATGATTCGCCTCTTGCAGCTCTCTGAGCTTCCTTGGCAGCACGAACACGCTCACGCATATGCTCGTTGGCTAATTCTCTGATGGAAGGCTGTCTATTATTAATTCCGGGATCGTTATTGATTCTTTCGTTATCCATGACCGTAACCTCCTTAATTCTCTTTGGGCATTACCGCAAATGCTGTCGGTAACTTCCATGATGAATTCTTATAATAAAAGGTTACGCTGGCCATTTCATACTGACCATTGTATACCATTGTAGATGAACTTCCGCCGTCCAAGTTGGCTGCATTAACTGCACCGTATTCCTGCATGATACCGATAAGGTCTGCTGCTGTAGCACCTAAGTGACCATTAGCACCTCTACCGTCTGTTACGAGGAAAAGCACTGCACCATCGGCACGCTGTCCGATAGCAGTACGAGGATTGGCACCTGAACCTGTACCATTCAATACTCTTGCTTCGCCGTTGGAGATTAAAGATACGAAGTGGTTATTCGCATCGGATGATTCTTCCTGGAAGCAGTGAGCATCACGGATGCCTTCGTCAGCTACGTATTTTTCGAAGTCTGCGGGAGACATACCTGTAAGATCCTTAACAATAAGGATGTTATCGTTATTGAAACCAATCATATATAAGCCTGTAAGACCTGTGGGCTGATTGTATAAGATTTTTCCGTCCTGAACTACGACACCAAGAGGCTTACCACCCTTGTTACCGGTGGACTCGTAGATACCTGCGTTAACGCCGCCGATAGCGCCTCTACCGCTGATAATCTCATCGAGGTTCTTACCGTATTCACCCCAGCCGTTATCATAAGTGCTGGCCATAACTACCTGTGAAGGATCCTTGATAATCATCATCTTAGCGAAGAATGTACGACCGGAGATTTCTTCGATACGAATTCCATTCTCGTCGAACTTCTCGTTTGCATAGGGATTATTCTCGTCTTCACCATCATCGCTAACATTGTTGATAGAGATTAAAGATGTATCAACAGTTGTATCAACTGCGCTCATAGTGTTTTTATCAACTATCTCCTGGATTTCTTCTTCACTGCATACCCAGTTAGCGAGGAATTTTAACTGTCCTGTTTCAAGAATAGTTGTTATAAAAAGAGTTCTTGCTGCCTCGGAAGGACCATTGCAGCATTTCTGCAGAACTATATAAAATGTACCCAAGAAAATGGCAAGTGTGATTACTATTACGAGCAAGATTTTGCCCACAACAGAAAGTACTTTTTTACCCATGAAAACCTCCAAAATTAGAAGTAATAGTATTAATTAATTATTTTTGTTTTTTCTTCGCGAAAACCCAGGTCTGCTGGATTCTAAAGCTTATTAAGAAGAGGAATCCATCCACCACTACCTTAATAAGTGTATCAAAGAGACTTCCGTCCTCGAGGCCGAATATCACGCTTGAGAAGAGATATACGAGACCTGTTGATGCAGCAAGCTGGCATACGCATAAGATATAATACTTAACCATCGTTGAGCCGTAGTTTTCTTTTGACTTGAATACGACTTTTCTGTTGATGGAGAAGTTAACGAATGAGCTTACAAGTCTTGCGATTGCTTCCGCAAGGATAATACGAAGCTCATTGGAAAAACCAATCTTTCCGAATATCAGATTAAGTGCGGTAAATAATGTTACATCTACTAACGTGGATGCAAGTGAACTTGCTATATATCTGATAATGATTCCGTAGATTCTTATTGAATCGCGAACCGGTCTGAAATGCGAAGTCTGATTTTCTTCTATATAGACTGTATCAATGACAACTTCGTTAAAAGCAATTCCTGCCTGCTTAACAGCGAAGAGCTGATTTGATTCATACTCATATCTGTCGCCGTCGATAGAGCACATAAGTTCAAGATGCTCAAAAGGAATGGCACGAAGTCCTGTCTGGGTATCGCTTACCTTGATACCGCAAAGAAGTCTGAATACAGTTCTAGTTATCTTATTACCCATTCTTGATCTTGCAGGTACGTGTTCGAGATTGAAGTTACGTACACCAAGTACAAATGAGTGAGGATTTTCTTCAAGTTTTTCAATACATCTTTTTACATCTTTTGCAAGATGCTGTCCGTCTCCATCAACTGTGATAACGTTGGGCTGATTCGGACGATTTTTAAGGATGTACTCAAAGGCGGTCTTCATAGCTCGACCCTTGCCCTTGTTGACTTCGTGAACAAGGAGCGTTACGTTTCCAAGAGCCTTGGCTTCTTCGAAACGAGCCTTGTGTTCATCGCTGCTTCCGTCGTCAACGAGTACGATGTCGTCGAACCCCTCATCAAGGAGGCTTTGAACCGTTGAGATTATTTTTTCATCCGGGTTTAAGCTCGGTATAATAACCGTTGCATTCATTTATAACACTTCTTTCTTATTGCTTGGCAATTTCTTTTTGTTTGTTTTCCTTAGTCTCATCCCAAAAGATCTTGTTGATGGTGTCGGGATGCTTTTCTTTTATCTTTTTAATAATGAAATCAATTAAAACACAAGCTATGATTCCGAGTGCGGCGCCTGTAATTGCACCGGCGATTACATCTGTCGGATAGTGTATGCCGATATAGAGTCTTGAGAGAGCGATTAGCACAGCGACAACCATTGCGGGAATGGAAAACTTTTTGGGCAGAGTCTTAAGATAAGCAGTTGCAGCTGCGATACTTGCTCCCGTATGTCCTGAAGGGAAAGAAGGATCTGTTGCATGCTTGACTATACACTCAAGTCCCGGGATTATCTCATAAGGACGAATACGTCCAACCACGTTTTTAAGGAAAGCGTTGTTAAAAGTGACGGAAAAAAGGAGTGCGAAGAGGCCGCAGATTCCGGCTTTTCTGGTTTTCTTGAATATGCACAATATTAAAGAAAGGGCTATCCAAAAGATACCGCTGTCCCCGAGATGTGTGATAAACGTAAAAAAGGGCGTAAGAATAGGGTTTCTTACACTGTCCTGTATCCACAAAAGGATCGATGAATCAAAGTTATATATCAACTCTGAAAGATTGCTAAAAAACATAAAAAACTCCGTATAGCATTTTGACACTTCTATAATTCTATCAAAATAAGGAAGTTATTACAATAAAGAGATAAGTTAATTTTGTGAGACAGGCCATCATGTGATATAATGGCAAAAGATTAAGAAATGCCGTTACCAACTTATCAAAAGGGACAACAGTGAAAGAGCAGATTAAAGATAGAAATTCAAAATTGGATTTACTTCGTATCATCTCGGCTATAGCCGTGGTGCTTCTTCATGTATCTGCGCAGTACGCTGATTCGCTTCCCGTCAACACAACTGATTTTGGCATTGCAGTTGCTTTTAACTCTATTACAAGGTTCGCCGTTCCAGTGTTCGTAATGATAAGCGGCGAACTCTTTCTTAATAATCAAAAGACTATATCCGTTAAAAAAATCTGGATTCACAATATCTTAAGACTTGCCATAGTGTTTACACTCTGGTCTTTTCTATATTACGTATTTCAGAGTGTATATTTTTGGCACTTTGATTTTTACAGACAGGGAATCGTAAGAACTGTGGTTGGAATCGTGTATGCGACCAAGCATTTATGGTTCTTATACATGATAGCAGGTCTTTACGCACTCACACCGATTCTTCGCGAATGGGTGGCAAAAGCGGACGAGAAAAACGTAAGATATTTTATCGATATATTCTTCATCTTTCAGATTGTTAGAACCACACTTCAGGTATTGGTTAATAAGTCTCTGACGGATGAAATATCAAGCATACTCACAATTACCGAGCTTACAGGATACTTGGGATACTATGTTTTAGGATTCTATCTGTCCAAGTACGGAGTTCCTAAAAGAACGAAGACTGCGATGTTCGTGCTTCTTCCCATAGGTATCATCGCCAACGCGACTCTTTCTATATTATTATCAAGGATCAGAGGCATCTATTCGCCCGGTATCTATGATAGCTTTGGCGTATTCACTTTCTTTAATTGCGTTGCTCTCTATCTGATAGCTGAAGCAATTGCAGAAAAGCTTAAGTTTAAGACTTCAATTGTAGCCAATCTGGCTAAGGATACATTTGGCGTATATCTTGCACACATTATGATCTGGGATATTGTTAAGGAAGAAATACCTGACGGAGTATTCGGTCCGGTTATCCTTGCTATTCCTGTATTTACGATTATCGTGTGCGTAATATCATTCGCACTCTCTGCGCTTATCAGACGTATACCGTTCGTCGGTCGGTATCTTGCATGATGTACGAATACACATTGGTTAAAAGCCGCCGAAGAACCATGGCTGTCGAGATAAAAAAGGACGGCCAGATAATAGTTCGCGTTCCCAATCGTGTAAGTCGAGCTGTTGCAGAAAAGTTCCTCGAGGAAAAGAGTGAGTGGATAGAAAAGACTCTCTCCAAGATTAAGGCAAAAGAAGAATCCAAGGAAACTCTTCCAAAATTCACAGAAAGAGAACTATATATAATAAAGAAACGAGCTAAACAGGAGATTCCTTTTTTAGTGGAGGAGTATGCATCCATAATAGGCGTTACTTACGAGCATATCTCTATAAGGGCTCAAAAGACACTCTGGGGTAGCTGTACGGCAGAGGGAAACCTCAATTTTAACTGCCTTTTGGTGCTTTTACCCGAGAGAGTTATTCGCTATGTTGTCGTCCATGAACTCTGTCACAGAAAAGAGATGAATCACTCTCAAAAATTCTGGCAGGAAGTAGAGAAGATTTTACCCGATTACAAGGAACTGAGAAAGCAGTTAAAAGATGAAGGAGAAGCGTATTTGGACAGGCTTTAGAATGGCTAAAAAGGGCAAAAAAGGGGCGAAAAAATGACAAAATAATAAAAAAACCATAAAAATCACAACATTTTGTAGTTTTTATATCAAAAAATGCGCATATTTAGGCATTTTTCCTTGACAAATGACCAAAAAAACACTATAAATATTATAGTGCATACGAAACGTATGCGAAATTGTAAAATGTAGAATAATAGGAGGAGTTCATAATGAACAAGACAGAATTAGTTGCAGCTATGGCTGACAAGGCTGGTTTATCAAAGAAGGATGCTGACAAGGCTCTCGCTGCATTTATCGACGTTGTTGGTACAGAGTTAACAAAGAAGGGTGGAAAGGTTCAGTTAGTTGGCTTCGGTACATTCGAAGTTGTAGAAAGAGCTGCTAGAACAGGTCTTAACCCCTTAACAAAAGAAAAGATCAAAATCAAAGCTTCTAAGGCTCCTAAGTTCAAAGCTGGTAAGGCTTTAAAGGATAAGGTTAACAAGAAGAAATAATTAACATTGTTAATTGATTATAAGAGCAGCTCGAAGAGCTGCTCTTTATTTGACTTTAAGGAGAAATAATGAGACTGGATAAGTACTTAAAAGTATCGAGATTAATCAAAAGAAGGACCATCGCCAACGAGGCATGCGATGCCGGTAGAGTTACAGTTAATGATAAAGTAGCCAAGGCATCAACAGATGTAAAAGTTGGAGATGTGATAGGCATTAAGTTCGCGGATAAGACTGTGACAGCAAAAATAGTCAGCATCACAGAATCCATTCACAAGGAAGATGCGAAAGATATGTACGAACTTATGTAAACAAACCTCTTTTTGAACACCATATTTTGGGTTGACATAAGATATAAGTGCAAGATATATAAAAGAACGCGCAAATGCCCATAAATAGTAAACAAAACGAATGTTCGATTATTAAGAAAAGTTTAAAAAAGGTTACATAATTTATTAAAAAACGTTTGACATAACACTTCAGGAATCGTAAACTATTTATGTTAACTGAGATGGGTAGGGCCCATTGTCGGTTAAAATAAACGTGAAAAATGTGTTTTCACAGGGGAGTTTATGATGAAGTGGTGGCACGTGCCGGCATACAGAATTCAAAAATTTAAGAAAAGTTCTCTTATCACGCCGATCATCGTGCTGTTATTAATTGTAATGTTATTCATCGTAGTAAGTGTTGGATGTGCATCACTTAAGAAGAGACAGAAAGTATACGATGAAGAGATAGCAAAGTATGAAAAGCTTCTTGCTGATGAAGATGCAAGAAAGCAAGAAATAGCGGAATATGCGATGTATACCAAGACAACCGCTTATTACGAAGAAGTCGCAAGAGAAAAATACAGACTTGTTCATGACAATGAAATCCTATTCGTAGCAAAGTAAAGAGTAGCCGGTAGTAAGGTTACTCTTTTTTTATTATGCGCACGCCCGCATATGGAAATTTGCTGCTTCGCAGCATGCGGGCGGCGCGACGAGTAGGGTAAGATAAATCTTCCCTACTCGATTTATAAATATATATGTGATATAGTTGACGTTGATGAAGAGAATACTTGAATATATAGAAGAACACAAGTTAATCAATGATAATGATAACATCGTCATCGGTCTATCCGGTGGCGCTGATTCAGTGTGTCTTTTATATGTTCTTACAACTCTCAGAAAAGAAAAAGATATCCACATTAAAGCTGTACATATCAACCATATGATTAGGGAAACAGCCGCTAGAGATGAGGATTTTTCAAGGGATTTGAGTTATCAACTTAATGTGGATTATGTGTCCGATAAAACGGACTGTATAGGAATCTCCAAGAGGGATTCGATATCCGTAGAAGAAGCAGGTCGTAATGAAAGATACCGTATATTTAAGAAGGTCGGCGATGAGACTTTTGGCGAAGGAAATTATAAGATTGCAGTAGCTCATCACATGGATGATCTCGCGGAGACTTTTATCTTCAATATGACCAGAGGTACTGGAATTGCAGGACTTACATCAGTTAAGCCGGTAAGTGGAAATATAATCAGACCTCTTTTATGTATCACTAAAAAAGACATTGAAGAGATACTCACGAATGCAGGACTTAAGCATGTGGAAGACGAGACTAACAGTCTCGATGATTATGCGAGAAATAAGATTAGACACAACGTTATTCCCGTACTTAATGAGGTAACGCAGTCTGCGACGGAACATATAGCGATGCTTTCAGAGAGGCTTTCAGATATAGAGGATTATCTTGATATTGAGACTGACGAAGCATATGAGAAGTACGGTACTGTTAGTGTACTAAGTAATAGAGAGAATACAAATTCACAACTTGATGAAAAAAAAGAAGTAACGATATCGGAAGATATTAAGACTCTACATAAAGCGATTGAAATTAGGGTAATTCATCGAGCTCTTATTGAAGTTGCCGGACGTGCGCGTGATATAGCAAGCGTTCAGATTGAGGCGGTAGAAAACCTGTTTGATCTCGAAGTAGGTAAGAAACGAGACCTCATCTACAATATGGAAGTCATCAGAGAAAAAGAAGGCGTTCTTATTAGAAAAAAAACGGATGTTTCAGGCGACGGCGAAGTCATTGTTGACAATGAGGAGAGAGCGAATCTCTTGGAATCTCTTAAGAAGCGAGTTAACCTGACTGTAGTCGACAGAGACTTTTCGCAAAATATTCCTACCGATTTGTACACGAAATGGTTCGATTATGATAAAATAGAAAATTGTCCGAGTGTACGTTTTCGTGAAAACGGAGATTATCTTACTATCAATGATGATGGGCAGCGAAAGCTTTTATCGGATTACATGATTAATGAAAAGATTGCAGCTAGCGAGAGGGATACGATTCCTCTTCTTACGGATGGCGAACACGTTATGTGGGTAGTAGGTCACAGAATCAGCGCAGCGTATAAGGTGAGCGATTCGACCAAGAGAGTGTTAATTGCAACGTATTCATTAGAATAAGAAAAAATATATAGTTACGGAAATACAGAAACCAAGAAATTAGAAACTAAAACCATAAATAGATAATAGTAAATTAAGAATAGTATTTACGGAAAGAGTGGATATTGTGGAAAAAATCAGTGTAATGATTTCAGAAGAAGAAGTAAATAAGCGTATTCGTGAGATAGGCGAGCAGATTACAAAAGATTATGCAGGCAAGGAAATATTGCTTATCTGCGTACTTCGTGGCGGAAGCTTTTTCATGTGTGAATTAGCCAAGAGAATTAACCTCGATGTTAAGATTGATTTCATGTCAGTTTCCAGTTACGGCGGTGGCACACAGTCGAGCGGACATATCAAGATTGTTAAGGACCTTGAGGAATCAGTTGAGGGAAGAAATGTTATCGTTGTTGAAGATATCATTGATTCAGGTAGAACCCTCAGTCACCTTCTTAATCTCTTAAGATCAAGACAGCCTGAAAGCCTTGCTCTTTGCACATTGCTTGATAAGCCTGACAGAAGAGTAGTCGAGGTACCGGTTGATTATACAGGATTCAAGATTCCTGATTACTTCGTAGTTGGATACGGTCTTGATTATGATCAGAGACACAGAAATCTTCCTTATATCGGTAAGGTTGAGATTGACGATGAAGTTTTGAAATAAGTCATCTGATAAAATCTAAATATCTAGAAGAGATTTAGATAGATAAGTATATACACGAAATAAACATACTTAAAACATAAATAATTCATATTTTATCTTTATATATGTTACTATAAGTTAGGTAAAGATAACTAGCACAGGAGGTTTACGTGAATAACAACAAAAAAGGTGGCAGACTGGCGGGAGCTTTTATCCTGATAACAGTCTTGCTCATTATAGGAATAGTAATATCAAGACTTGATATGAATATGCTCATGGGTGTTAAGCCCTATACCAAGGGAATGCTCGAGAGCCAGCTCGAGAACAACATGGTAGCAAGCATTGAGATTGAGCAAAAACTTAATTCCATCGGTGGTGATTTGGTAATCACATTAAAGGACGGTACCAAGAAGACACTCAGTGTAACCAATACATCCGAGGCAGAGAACTGGATTAGAAGCTATGGCATCGACCCCATCGTTGACGAAGTTCCCGAAGAAGACTGGTTCGTAGGACTTTTGCCCGTGCTTATCATGGCAGTTGTCTGCGTATTCTTCTTTGTAATCATGTTTAACATGTTATCGGGTATGTCAGGCGGCAGCGGCGGAAAACTCATGGAGTTCGGTAAGAGCCGTGCCAAGATGATCAAGGATAACAACAAGAGATTGCAGGATGTAGCAGGTCTTGAAGAAGAAAAAGAGGACTTAAGTGAGATCGTTGATTTCCTTAAGAACCCCGGTAAATATGCAAAGATGGGCGCAAGAATTCCCAAGGGTATTCTTCTTGAGGGCCCTCCCGGAACAGGTAAGACTCTCCTTGCAAAAGCTATCGCAGGCGAGGCAGGTGTTCCTTTTTACAGTATTTCAGGTTCAGACTTCGTAGAGATGTTCGTAGGTGTAGGTGCATCGAGAGTACGTGACCTCTTTGAAGAAGCCAATGCCAACAAGCCTTGTATCGTATTCATCGATGAGATTGATGCAGTTGCAAGACGCCGTGGTACAGGTATGGGTGGCGGACACGATGAGAGAGAGCAGACTCTTAACCAGATGCTAGTTGAGATGGATGGTTTCTCAGAGAACAGTGGTATTATCGTACTTGCTGCTACTAACCGTGTAGATATTCTCGATCCTGCTATTCTTCGTCCCGGACGTTTTGACCGTAAGATTATGGTTGGAAGACCTGATGTTAAGGGCAGAAAAGCAATCCTTGAAGTACATTCAAGAAATAAGAACTTAGGCAGCGATGTAGATCTTGATGCTATTGCCAAGACTACAGCCGGATACACAGGTGCAGATCTTGAGAACCTCCTTAATGAGGCAGCTATCATTGCAACCAAGAGAGATGCAGCATATATCAATGATGAGGATATTAAGAAATCCATCATCAAGACAGGCATCGGTACTGAGAAGAAGAGTAAGATTGTATCCGATAAAGAAAAGAAAATTACAGCATATCACGAGACTGGACATGCGATACTTTTCCATGTGCTTCCTGATATGGATCCTGTATATACAATCTCCATTATCCCTACAGGTGTATCGGCAGCAGGCTATACAATGCCTCTTCCTGAGAATGATGATATGTTCTCAACCAAGGGCAAGATGAAGCATCGTATTATGGTATCTCTTGGCGGACGTATCGCTGAGTCCATCATTTTTGATGATATTACTACAGGCGCATCAAGTGATATTCAGAAGGCAACTGAGATAGCCAGAAACATGGTTGTCAGATATGGTATGTCAGAAAAGCTTGGTATGATTAATTATGAATCCGATGACGATGAAGTATTCATCGGTCGTGATCTCGCCCATGCTAAGTCTTATTCAGATAAGACAGCCAGCGAAATCGATGAGGAAGTAAGAAGAATCATCGACGAGTGCTACAAAGAGGCTGAAAAGATTCTTAGAGAGCATGAAAACGTGCTTCACGCAGTATCAAAACTTCTTATCGAAAAAGAGCGTATTACTCGTGAAGAATTCGAGAAAGCCTTTGATAATGCAATGAATCCTGCCATTACTTGGTAGTTTTGCACAAAAAAACATACAATCCATTGACAAATTTGTGAATTTAGCGGATTGCGTAAAATAAGGGGTGTTGGTATATTATTACTTGTAACCCCCCAATACATTATAGTTTTTTGCTATACCCCATAAGAAGAAATACCTTCTCTAAAAAGGACAGATCAGAAATGACTGTCTTTTTTACGTTTATAGGGGAAAATATAAAATCAGGAAAATAATAAGCATATAAAAACCACCTTCAATCCTTGATATTCTAAGGAAGAAGGTGGTTTATTGTTTTATATATTATTCAGTAAGTGTATTACTTGCCTTCCTTCTCGAGAAAGCCATAAGTAACTGCAGCAGCTGCGGCACCTGCAAGAGGTCCTACTATGAAGATCCAGAGATCCTTGATAGGAGTTGCATTACCTGCAAAAAGTGCTACGAGTGCGGGACCAAAGCTTCTTGCGGGGTTAACACTTGTTCCTGTAAGAGCGATACCAAAGATATGGATAAGTACAAGTGTAAGGCCGATGATAAGTCCACCGAATGAACCGTGGTTACCCTTCTTGGAAGTAACACCTAAAATAACAAGTACAAATACGAATGTAAGAACGAATTCTACGATAAGTGCAGCAGGAATACTTCCGTTAACACCTGCGATACCGTTGGATCCGAATCCGCCTGTAGCATCGTTGATTTCAGCTACGCCAAAGATAAGAGCGAGGATTCCTGCACCAAACCATGCACCGAGGCATTGAGCAATAACATAGAGACCAAAGTCTTTTCCGCTCATTCCCTTATTCATAAATACTGCAAGAGATACGGCGGGGTTGATATGGCAACCGGAGATGTTACCAACACAATAAGCCATTCCGACGATTACGAGACCGAATGCAAGTGCGGTAAGAAGATATCCGCCCCAATGTTCACAGCCTGTAATCATAGCTGTTCCGCAGCCGAAAACTACGAGAACACATGTACCGATTAATTCTGCGATAAATTTTTTCATATGATTCCTCCTTGTCATTGTGTAGGATAAGCCGTTAGGCATATCTATATGATGTATACACGAGTTCATTATAGCACAAAATATATTATGCAATATCAAAAAAATATAATATAATAAATGTATAGAAAGTATATAGAAAGAATTCAACTTTGATTGATATAAAGGAGAAGAAAGAATGAGCAAAAAGACATTGATAGTAATAGACATGCAAAACGATTTCGTAGATCAGGCTTTAGGAACTCCCGAAGCAGTTGCAATAGTTGAGAATGTAAAAAAGAAAATAGCAGAGTTTTCTTCTCGTGGCGATGAAATAATATTTACACAGGATACTCATGGTGAGAATTATCTTGAGACCAATGAAGGCAAGCATCTTCCAGTAGTTCATTGCGTGGATGGAACCGAGGGATGGAAGATATACGAAGGACTTGAGGTTAAGGACGCCAAGTATATCAAGAAGTATAGTTTCGGTTTTACAGGTTGGAAGGATTACAACCTTGAGGATGTAGAACTCGTGGGATTATGTACAGATATATGTGTAGTATCCAATGCGCTTATTATCAAAGCATTATATCCGGAGATTCCTGTTAAGGTTGATTCCAGTTGCTGCGCAGGAGTAACTCCTGATTCACACAAGGCTGCACTTGAGACGATGAAAATGTGTCAGATTGAGGTATATTGATATTGATATATATAGTATTGACAAGAAGTACTTAATTCACCAAAAATACACGAAGAAAAGGGCGCGATAATGCGCCTTTTTTCTTGAAAAAAAGCCCCAAAAGAAGTAAAATATCAATGTATGTATTTGCTAGGGGTGTAACATGAACATTGATGAGAGAAACAGGCTCGAAGATAGATTTCAATATATTCTAACAATGAGGCCTGCACTTAATAAGCAGGCATTGTTCTCAGACACTACGGCGGATTATGTCTCACCGGCAGAACCGCGTCTTAAGGAAAAAGTCACTGTCAAATTCAGAACAGCACGTAACAATGTAGATTGCGTTTCACTGATTTCAGGTGAGACATGTATCGATATGGTCAAGACGGAGAGAGACTCTTATTTTGACTATTATTCGTGTACGATTGCGATGAATGACAGAGTATTCGCATATTATTTCAGGATAAAAGTAGGTAAAATCGAGTGTTACTATAACGCCAGAGGCGTGACCAGAGAAGTACAGGACTATTATAACTTCCGTCTCATCGCGGGATTCAGAACTCCCGGATGGGCTAAGGGTGCCGTTATGTATCAGATCTACGTTGACAGATTCTATAACGGCGATAAGTCCAACGATGTATTGACTAACGAATATACATACTTGGATGGATATTCAGAGCAGGTAACGGATTGGGAAAAATATCCCGCGCAGATGGGTGTTCGCGAATTCTACGGCGGAGACTTACAGGGTGTACTTGATAAGATGGATTATCTCGAAGACCTCGGAATTGATGTTATCTACTTCAACCCGCTTTTCGTATCACCTTCCAACCACAAGTATGATATCCAGGATTATGACTACATCGATCCTCATATCGGTAAGATTGTTGTGGATGAGGGAGAACTTTTACACGACGGACAAAAAGAAAACAGATTTGCATCAAGATATATTACCAGAGTAACCAATAAAAAGAACCTCGAAGCCAGCAACGAGCTTTTTGCCAAGGTTGTAAAAGAGGCACACAAGCGAGGAATGAAGGTTATTCTTGACGGCGTATTCAATCACTGCGGTTCATTCAATAAGTGGCTCGACAGAGAGAGAATCTACGAGAATGAAGACGGTTACGAGAAGGGTGCGTTCATTTCCAAGGATAGCCCCTATAAAGATTACTTTAGATTCAATCAGGATGATTGCTGGCCCTACAATCCCAGCTATGACGGATGGTGGGGACATGATACATTGCCCAAGCTTAATTACGAGGGTAGTCGTGACCTGACTGATTACATTATGCAGATAGGCAGAAAATGGGTATCGCCGCCTTACAATGCAGACGGATGGCGTCTTGATGTGGCAGCAGACCTTGGTCATTCACCCGAGTTCAACCACAGATTCTGGAAGGAATTTAGACGTAGCGTTAAGCTTGCTAACCCCAATGCGGTTATCATAGCTGAGCACTATGGATATTCCAGAGACT
>JAEEQX010000134.1 GCA_016285575.1 Lachnospiraceae bacterium | reverse complement strand
GAAGAAAGAATATTGATGATAATCTTGTGGGATTAATTAATCGATTTGAGCATGAGAATAAAACCGGAGATGAGTTATATCCATATGTACTTGGAGTTCTTACAGGAAATGAAGTTGCGTTGAGTAATTCTGCTGTGGCAAATATTACATTTGAAAAAAGCACTGTTAAATTGGAAGATACATGTAATGCCAATGCAAATATCGGAGCAGGCGGAGTATTCGGATATTTGCCTAAGGGATTGCAGGCTACTATAGATTTAAATCCCTCCAAAGTTCAGAATGAAACCTTGATAACTACCGGTAATGCTATTGCTCCCTTGGAAGGAGAGTCTACTTCATTCTCGTATTCAGGTGGAGTATGCGGCAGAATACCTGAAAAAACAACAATTATAAATGCGGTATTTAAAGGTAAGATAATGTCTGCTTCATCGGAAAATTATGGACAGATTGCAGAGATTAACTTAGGAACAATAGATGCATGTTCATACACGAGTGATATCGGAACAGGCGCGAAAAACGTCGGCGGAATATGTGGTATCAACAAGGGAACTGTAAAGAATATCGATGTTTCAAATGTATCGGTATCTGCTGCTAATGCAGTTAATATCGGAGGAATAGCAGGTATTAATCGAGGAACGATTACCGCATGTAAAAACCATATGAATATTCACGGAGGAAAGAATGCAGGCGGTATTGCAGGAAGCTCAGCCAATTCAACATTTGAGAGTTGTTCCAATTTTGCTGAGATAACAGGAACAGACGTAGCTGGCGGGATAATGGGTGCTGTCGAAAATGGTGCCGATACATTCGCATTTAAAGATTGTGTTAATACAGGTAAGGCTACAGCGACAGCCAATGCAGGTATAGCTGCAACTGTAGCGGGAACAGCAACGTTTGAACTATGTAGAAATTACGGCGAAGCTGATTATGCATTGACCGCAACAGATGTTTCTACTCTTACAGCATATACCATCACAAAGTGTCTTGAGGCAGGAGGAAAAGGCGGTGACAGAATAGCCAATAATGCAACTTCCGATAAGCTGGTGAGAAGTTTTTATCTTATTGGAACAAGCGATAAAGTACCTGACGAAGATCCTTCAATATACGATGAGACACAGGATACAAGCGAATGGGCGGTTAATCTTAAGAGAATTGCCGATGGAAGTATTGTATTTGAGAGAGGTAATGTGTATTACACAACAGGGATAAACACCGGTGTTGATATTACAGCTGCATCATATGATCGCAATGCTTTATATGCGGATATAGATGCAGGATTCAAGTCGATGGCGGACAAGGAGACAGATTATCCCAATAACGATACCACAGACAAGAAGGGATTCGTTAAGACTCCCGCGTCACCTTAATAAACGATAAAAAAGGGTCTTGATAAAAAGACGGGAATTGATGATGAGCAAGAGAAACAATCACAACAACAAAGGCGCCGCCATGATTATGACTGTAATTATCATTGCGATAATTATGGTATTCTGTTTTTCGCTCATTCTTGTCTCATACAACTTATATGCATCACAGAACAAAAACCTTGCTACTATGCGTAATACTGAAGCAAGTGAATCGCTAGTTCATGCATTGGATGCGGAACTGACAGACAACGAAAATATTGGAAAGAGCCCGCTTTGGAAATACATTCGAATGAATGTAGCATATAAGACTGATTTCACATCTGATCCTGATTGGAAGGATTGGCCATATTATGATCCAAGTGCTTCATCCGGACCTCATAGTGAAGCTTCAGCAGTCAGAGAGTTTGCGCTTACGGGCAATCCCGATATGCAGGGTGTACCTGCAGATGTAAGAGTATATATGTATTGGATGATTCCGGGCTCTGTTGATGACTTCAAAACAAAAGTTGAAGGTGGAGGATATCCTAACGGAGTTCGTCTTCACGTTAAGGTAGTTTCCAAGACAGCTAACCAGACATACGAAGCAGAGGAAGTATACAAGCTTACTGTCAGAAAAAATGACAACGAAGGTAAAGCGATTTTATCAGCAATAGATTCATCCTGCAATCCTAGTGGTCATACAATTGATTCTAATGAAAAATGGATTTGGAAGAGAGTTAAAAAGTAGTTAGTTATGGTGAAGAACAATTTAAAGACTAAATTGAATATGTCTTTTTTGAAGAAGAATAACAGTGGTTCTACTATGGTAGAGACACTGGTTTCCTTCGTCATTCTTTTCCTCATTCTTGCGTCGCTATATGGTATAGTTGCTTTCTCTTCAGAACTCTACATGCGAAGTGTTGACACCTCAAGACTTCTTCAGAGGTTCACAAGAGAGATTAACAAGAAGGATGAATTAATTGGAACCGGTACGGATCCTTTTATCAAAAAAGAAGAATACAAGGCTGGTTATACTAAGGCTGGAAGTGATGGAAACTTTGCAGCGCTTGAACTGACACTTGTAGTAGATGATACCAATTCATCATTTACAGGTTCTGATGCGATGAAAAATAGCAGAATTAAGCTTAACAATACTGCTACAACAACATATGTGTGCAACGATTCTACATTCGAGGAGAAAAAGATAATTGTGCCCAAGGCAATAAGGTATGAGTATGAACATGATTAGACTTATCAAAGAAAAATTGAATATTAAGTCTTCTCGTTC
>JAEEQX010000051.1 GCA_016285575.1 Lachnospiraceae bacterium | reverse complement strand
AAGAAATCAAACCGCTTATGAATCGGTCTGTAGTTCTTTGAAAGTGCATTTATTTTCCCCAAAACCTTGCCGGTAAGATAGAAGTACTCGTCTATCGGAACTCCATCAATATACCGGTAACCATGATTGACTATCTGATCACCTTTTGCAGTCTCGAACATAGTCACTGCCTTCTCATCGATAATTTCAACGCGATTACCTTTCCCTGAGGGAATGGAATCTGCCACGCTGGCTCCACCCTCAGAAAGATAATGTATATACTCGACTTCCGCCTCATAATCCTCAATGTTTCTATCTGAAAGAGAGGATACTCTGAGTACCGAATCAGTTCCAATCATAAATACCAGATTCCTGCCGCCTTCATGCCCAGGAACTTCCCTGGCAGATGCAGTATCGAATCCGTAAAGTTGTGCCGCTTTGATCAAAAGATCTTTTTTCATCATATGACTATTTTTTAATCCTATTCAAGACAACTGTAATTTTCTTTTATAAATCCTGCCAACAGATACAGGAGGGTCTTTCGAAGGAATCAACAAATTCCTTAACGCAAGAAAGCATATCCTCTATCCCAATAACAGCGTTCGGTTCCGGAATCCACTCTTCTCCTCCGGCTAAAAAGGTGACAACTTTATGATTATTTTCATTGTATGAAAGCCACATTTCACCATCTTCGGATTGAAAATAGGAGATTGCCGCATACTCCCCGTTCAGACATATAGCCATACTCGGATATTTATTGTCTCCACTAATCCATATTTCATTTTCATCCGACATTGCATTTTTAATTATTTGCAATGCTTGATCCACACTATGAATTTCGAAATTGTCTTTTCCTAAACTAATTGTTCCCATTATTTCTATAAAACCATCTATTGCGAAAAACTGAAATTTCTTTTTGTTACTTAATCGTCATAAAATCATCATTTACATCGTAATAATTGATTGCCTCCAGAATCAATTCCGGCGAAGCGTCCGCTTTCTGGTCTATGGCGCTCGATATGGTGTCCTGAAGCAGTTCATCACTCCATATAAAAACCATATTTCTTTCAACGATACTCTCAGGAAGAATTTCATTGTCATCGTCATCGATATCAACTGGATCTTCTATAACGCATATTGTATCCAGTCCTATTTCATAGTCTGCACTGTATAAACTCCAACTTTCATCGGCATAGAAACCGGACATGCCCTTCTCTTTGTAAAGATTGGCAACATATTCTATTACTTCTCGCATTGTAACTTCTTTGTTTTTTACTAACATTTCTTCCTCCCCATATATTTATAAAAACTGAAATTTCCAACTCAACCACCGATAGGGCATCCCAAATACATCCTTTTTATTTTTCCCTTTTTATTTACTGTTAAATAAATTGTACAATAGTCGAATCCCAAATCATGACCTACAACTGCTTCACTGTTCAGACAAACTTCTTTTTCTCCGTTTTCATCATAATCTCCTATCGAATATACCTCATATCTTTGTTCTATTTCATCTAGATTTCTTCCAATAAATGCATGATTATTTATTTCGTAATATTCACTATGGTTATAAACATATCCTATTAGAGAAATCAGCATAATTGTAAAAACAATCGAACAAATTATGTTTCTTAATGCCTTTTTCTTCAATGCAAGTCGTGCAATCATACCCGTCAAAAATACAAACAAATATAATAATATCTGTAGACAAATAACAAACATTATGTAGAACCAGAGAAGCATTCCATTGCAATCCAACATAAAATCTGCAAAACCCACATCTTTAAGCACTACAAAAAACAATATAAGAGAACCAACCCAAAATAAAATACTTATTAGAATAGCAATAGCTCCGATAATCTTTTTATGCGTAATAAATAATCGAACGATTAAAACAATAGGACCGACTAAAATACCTACCCCAAGTAACAGTCCTACCGAAAGCCATATATATAATAAGTATGTCTGATTAATGTATAATAATTCTTTCACTTTTAACACTGTCTCCAAAATATCATTCTTAATTTAGGCAGTAAAACCAAAATTTTCCAAGTTTCTAACACTATTCATAAAGTGCTTTTCTAATTTTGTTTGCTGTTTCAATAAACTTCTCTGGATTTATTTCTTCTGCAAAAGCTTTATCCATTATATTAGCTATCATTTTAGCTATATCTTCAGATGAATCTTCCTTTGTGATAGTATCCACAAGTTTTTGCGAATATTCATCAAATTCATCATTAGGAGCATGACTCGCTAGCAATCCGAAATAATCATATTCATCAATATATTTCTTAATAATCTCAAATCTATTCATTTCACATGTTTATTTAACAAAACTGTAATATCTTTTCTCACTAATTCCTTGTTAGCCGAGAGCTAAGCCAAGATAAAACCAGGTCAAAAATTCAATCACAAGGAATCCTAAAAAACCTATTATACTGGTCAAAAGCCCCACAATCCAAATAGCTTTATGATCATTTCTTAACTTTCCGGTTGCCCATGAAAAAAGCAACCCTGCAATAGAAGTAATCGGTGTTATACAAAAGACACCCGTTATCGAACGAAGATGATATGCATCCCAAATATATATACCGTGAAGGATAATTGATACACCTCCAAAAACTAAAGGAATGCAGACTAATATTGTTTCTATTTTCTCATAATTTTTCATTTTATAACAAACCTATTAGGACGTAATATCAAATGAGCTTCTATCACTTTATGTAAAAAGATAATTATCTAGTTGTAGTAAGTAAAACCAAAAGTTAATCTATTTAGGAATATTGCGATATGCCTAAATAACTATTTTTATTTTTTATATAGATAAACTACATAATCATCATTAAATACTATCTTATTTCCATGTTTTATTACGGCATCTCTTACACCGTTATAAAACAGATCTTTATACTCTTCTTTTAACCTGATGTGAGTTGAATGAGTACCTAAATACTCATTATGTTCTTTTGCATCATATACGCGCTTACCGGGAAACGACTTTTCTTCAATAAATGTCAGTCCGTAGTTAATACCATTCATATAATCGAACTTTTGAGTATATGGTTGCTCTGTGACAAAATACTTATCATATACAAGTTGGATTTCATCATACAATGCAGGATTGTCACTCTGATATTCGCTTCGCATAAGTAACATTGCTAGTATTCCGCCATCTTTTAAGAGATCATATACTCTCCTGTATGCGATATCTTCATCAATCCACTGAATTGCAGCCGCTGAATATATCAGATCAAACTTTTTATTACCGAAATCATATGTCTCAAAGTCAGCATTCACTATATGAAAGTTATCATATGATGAATATTTCTCTTTCATTTTCTCAGTTAAGTTTTCGCCAAGTTCTATCGCAAGATAATCACATCCACTTTGAATGGCAAAATCAGAAGCTTGTCCGGTTCCGGGTCCTATCTCAAGGCAACTCTTATCCTTAGTTAACTTGCATATTTCTTTTATATACGAAAAAAGGGCCGGATTATATCGTACCCTCCATTTATCGAACTGCTCTGGTATACTATCAAAGACAAGTCTCTTATCCATAAATATGTAATCCCCCAATTACAATATATCTCTAGTTTTCAACAATAGATTATTGAATTTCTATCTCTTCTACCGTACCACCAAGAGCAGTTACGCTTTCTCTATAACATTGATCGAATAAATCTTTTAATAGCTTTTTATAGAGAACAAAATCTCTTTACCATCAAACCAAACATATCCGCTATAATTTCCAATCACATCTTTTGTAAATTCTTCTGAGTATTGCCAATTACTATCATGACCGGTCAACGCTTCAAAAGGTACGTTAGGTGTAGCTGATGTGAAAGAATATTCATTGTTATATTTATTAGCTGCTTCATCGCTAAGTATTATATAACCATGATATTCGTAATCTGTCGGTCCGGGAAGTTCCAATCTGGATCCATCTCCGCCACGTTTAATCTCTTCCCATTCAGTAGACTCGACACCTTCAAGTCCTGGAAACATATTACTTATAGCTTGTTTATCCGTACTGGTGTAAACATTCGAAATGTTACTGGAATTACGACTATTATTGCTATTAAAGCACGCTGTTAAGCTGAAGCAAGTAATTAAACTTAATAATATCATTAATGATTGTCTAGAAATTTTCATATAAGCCTCCTTTTCATTATATGATATACGTTTAAAGTATAACTATTTATTGAAAATAATTAATAATATCGCCAATGAACTATCGATTACTCGTAAATATATTCATTATCCTTAATCTTGCTTGCATCAAGTGCTATATAGTCGTAAGGCTTAATCATGGTATATTGAGGATCTATGATTATATATTCATCATTTTCATATAACTTCTTGATATTCTTGAAGTCTGCATAACCCTGATTAATCTTATATACACCTAGCAATGTAGCAGTTCGATTAATCGTATAAGATGTAACCTCATCGGACCCATAAACAGTATTGCCTAATTTCACTATAGAACCGTCTACATAGTACGTTCCGTCTTCTACCCTATAAACATTAAGTTCAGTCTGAATAAACGTCTTGGTGCCGTCCTCAGCGTATCTATCGAGCTTAACGCATACGGTATTAGTAATCTCGTTAAAATCATAAGCAATAGTATCAGGTATTAGTAGGAATTCCTTTTCAATTACAGAGCTCTTAGGAATCTTATATCCTGCATCATCATTGGTAAAGATCTCGAATTCAACAAATCTGTTGTTAAAATAATCAGCCACATTGGTATTAAAAGTTACTACACAGATCTTTTCGACCGCCATATTCTTGCCGGGAGCTATGGCATCAAGAATCTTAACCTTACCCTTAAGCGTCTCCTGATTCTTGGAGAACTTAACTTTCATCTCTTTGCCATCGAACTCATTGGCTTTTTCTTCTTCAATGGGAAATACGAGCTGCCAGGTATTGGAAGTTATTAACTTATAAGCAAAATCACCGCTTGCTACGATATCGTTATTTACAATCATGTGACGCTCATAATCGACATCATCAAAATACGATGAATTAATATCCTCAGGCTTTAAGTCCTCATATCCGTCGTAATAATACACTACATAGCCCGTGCTGGCTGTTATATCGCCATCTGCACAATAATACTTATTAACATTGGTACCGTTTAAGCTTAATGAAGAAATCTTGTTGAGAATATAGAGATTGGACATCTTAAGGCTAATACCATCAAGTTCATCCTTGAAGTCATATACATCTTCAAAATCTTCTCGCTCATATTCTTTGGAAAACTTAACTATCTCGCTCTTAATCTCGGTCAGATCGTCAAGAGACAGTGTTGATGCTTCATCTGTTTGATTGGTCATCATCTCTTTGATTTTTCCGGAACCGTCGATAGTATATACAAGATCCGTGTGCGAAGCTTTTTCGCCTTCTTTTAGATAAAAGTTATAATATCCGTCGCTTTGGCAGTAATACATCTGTTCATCTCTAAGAATCAATCCCTTATAAGTATTCTGAGTAGTCAGAGCACCTTCCTTGACCTGATATGTAGATATATTCTTGCCATTGATTGACTTTACAACAACAAAAATAAGATATGCTCCCACTAATGCGAGCATACCATATAATAGAATCTTAAAAGAAACATGGTTCTTAAACAAAGGAAACTTAAGTGTCTTGGGTTTCTCATGAGTTACTTCTTTTTTTGCGGTCTTCTTTGTGTTGTTTTTAGAAGACTTGGAGTTACTCTTACCTGCTTCTTTTCTTCTTGGGTTTTCGTTGTTAAAATCAAATCTAGAGACCATTATTCTAAAAGTAAAGCCCCGGCGTAGCCGAGGCTTTATGTATATATTAAAGTGCTTCGATTACTTTATCTGATAAAGATGCGGGAAGTTCTGCATCCGTAGTCGAAACTGCCATATAGATGTCAATACCGAAATCTTTGCTTAAATCTTCAAGCTGTTTAACTATATTTTCCAACTCGTTCATAGAAGTATGCGATAATGAAAGGAAATTATCGAAGTACAACTGCTGAATGTCATGATCCCCGGAGATAATACCTAACAGAAATCCAATAAACATATCCCCCGACTGAATATTGTATTCTGAAATATTGATAAGTCTAATCTTGTTGTTAAGCTCATACATGTGCTTGGTTGATGTATCAAGATATACGACGTTACCGAGAACCTCCCTGATCTGAGTATTGACTTTTTCGAGAAGGAATTTGGACTTACCCTTTCCGTTCTTTCCTGTTATTAAATTAACCATTGTAACGCACCTCCAATTAGGAAAATATTATAGTTTTTAGCATATCTCAATTATATAAGATTTACGTCTAAAATACAAGGATAGAAAATCATTTTGCGTTAGATATAAGAGTATTCATATCATCGTACAAAGTATCGTGGTCATCGGACCTAAGGATGCAGGAAATATAAGGATTTCCGGCCGAATCCTGGAAGTATACGATGAGACATTTACCGGCTGCCGAAGTCGTTCCTGTCTTGCCTCCAAGGATGGTATAGCCTTCAGGTACACTTGCCTTACCCTCAAAGTAGAGATTGGTGCTCTTAATCTCCAATGTCTTGATACTGCCATCAGCTCTAGTAAAAGAGGTTGTATAACCGGGTTGAGATACGATGGATACGAATTTATCGTATTTTACAAGCTCATTAAGAATAAGATATAAGTCATATACACTTGATTCATGTTCCTCTTGAGTAAGACCGTGAGGATTGACAAAATGAGTATGAGTAGCACCGATAGCAGCCGCTTCTTCATTCATCTTGTCGATAAAAGCATCATATCCGCCATCATAGTTCTCAGCAATCATAAGTGCTACATCATTAGCTGAGTACAATAGCAAGATATTAAGCGCCTGTTCGAGTGTCATTGTATCTCCGGGTTTAAGATTAAGCTTTTGAGCTCCGGATTCATTGATTTCACAAGCTTTTGTGAATTCAAGAGTCTTATTTAAGTCACAATACTTTAATGCAACCAAAGTAGTAAGTAACTTCGTTATACTTGCAGGAGTCATCTCCTCGTACATATTTTTGCCGTAGATAACTCTTTTTCTATTAATGTCAAAAAGACCTGCCGCATAAGAAGTAGGTATATTGATATCGGCATAATCTCCCATATCAACACACAAATCCTTAGCGAAAGGCTCCGCGTATGTATGAATTGAATCGGAATCTGAAATAGATATACTGGATGACTCGGCTTTTCTGTCGAACTCGAATTCCAGATCCTTGTCTTTACATCCGTATCCGAAGATTAACGGAAAGATGCATATGATAATGGCTAATGAATATTTATTTATACATTTCACGCCACTCAAGGTCTCCTCTGTCTAGCGATTTGATGAGTAATTCTGCGCTTGCAAGATTGGTTGCAAGAGGAATATTGTGGACATCGCACAGATGAATAACATTATTAACATCAGGCTCGTGGCTCTTTGGACTCAAGGGGTCTCTAAGGAAGATAACAAGATCTATCTCATTATGTTCAATCTGAGAACCGATCTGCTGTTCTCCGCCAAGATGTCCTGCGAGAAACTTATGCACATTGAGATTGGTAACTTCTTCAATAAGTCTGCCGGTAGTTCCAGTTGCATAAATCTCGTGCTTACATAAGATTCCTCTGTAAGCAATACAGAAATTCTGCATCAATTTCTTTTTTGCGTCATGCGCAATCAAAGCAATGTTCATAACCATACCCCTATAATTATATTTTGCTTATTTTGATTCTGTAGAATTCTTTCTGGAAATCTGGAGTCTTACATTAATAACGAATCCGATTCCCGCAAACAAAGCAACCAATGATGTCAAACCGTAACTTACAAAAGGAAGAGGAAGTCCGGTATTGGGGAATAATCCGGTGGTAACCGATACGTTAATAAGTGTCTGGAAGCCTATATACGCTCCCATTCCACCTGCGATCACTCGCCCCGCGACATCTGCCGCTTTAAATGCTATTATCATGCATTCGATACTTATCAGCATCAAAATCACGATTATAGTCGTAGTGCCAATGAATCCAAGTTCTTCTCCTGCAACAGTGAATATGAAGTCTGTCTGAGGCTCGGATATAAAGTTACCGTTTTTAACGGAATTGACACCGGTATTATTTAGGCCCTTGCCGGTAAGCTGTCCGGAACCAATAGCCATTATTGAATTCTGTTGCTGGAAGGCTTCCTCGAGCTCATATTCCTCGGGATGAAGCCAAGCAAGGATTCTAAGCTGCTGATACGAATGAACCAGTCCATCGTCACCATTCTTACCTACCAAAACCGAATCAGGCTGAATAAGTAATATGAAGATAATGATGGCTGCCGGTACAAAAACAGCTAAAAATCCGATAATATATCGATAATTTATCTCTCCGATATATAGAATCGAAAAGAAAATCAATGACATTACAATGGTGGTCGAAAGGTCAGGCTGCTTGTATATCAAGGCTATGGGAATAGCAGCCAAAACAAGCATAACCAATATCATATACCACTCATTTATAACATCCTTAAACTTCATTATAAACGCAGCGAAAAACAGAATCAATAAAATTTTTGCAAGTTCGGAGGGCTGGAACTTGATACCCATTATTCTAATCCATCTTTGGGCACCAAGGGATTTTTCACCCCAAATAATAACCGCCAACAGTAATCCTACGTTCAATACATAGTATGCAGGCCAGAATTTAAGCCATATATGGTAGTCCACAAAGGATAAGATAACCATAATGACAAATCCGACTACAACACCCATCATCTGCTTTTGCATATTATCGGGTAAAGCAGAATTAACGAGCAATATACCGAATATTGAGATGATGATTACATACACTATTAACTTGAAATCATAATCTTTTAGTCTGTAATACTTAAACATCCTAGTCTCCTACACTTCCGTTATTCATAGGAGTGTTAGCCTCGCCATTAAGGAGTTCATCCTCATTTTCAAGGCCATAATAATACGAATACACATCTTTAGCTACATGTGCGGCATTGTTGGAATCATAACCGTGCATAATACGTACTGTAACCGATATCTCAGGGTTAGCGTAAGGTGCAAATGATATGAATACAGCGTGGCAGGCTTCGTTCCAAGCTTCCTGTGCTGTTCCTGTCTTACCTGCAACATCAAGATCATAGTCAAAGAAAGGCTTCATCTTGATAGCTTCTCTCATACCGCCCTGTAATGTGTTCCATACAGAATTATCAAGGAATATATTATTTCTGACTTCTGCCTCATTATCGATAACAAGAGCACCCTTGGAATCATATATTTTATCAATAAGCGTCAGATTATAGACAGTTCCTCTATTGGCAACAGCTGTAACATATCTGGATAAACCGACTGTGGTATAAGCATGAGTACCCTGACCAATCATAGAAGGAACCGGGTATTTATCTGATACATTAGGATCCGATTCTGCAATCTCAACACCGGATTTTTCGCTTAGACCAAACATATCGGAATAAGTGTATATCTTATCAAGACCAAGTCGTTCATTGTACATACCGGAGTCATTGGAAAGTCTGTATCCGACTTCATAGAAGAAATAGTTACATGAGTTTGCTATAGCTCCTTCAACGTTAAGAGAACCATGAGCGCCCGGATATATCCAACATTGGTGAGTTGTTCCGTTTAACTTATCGAATAATCCCTTACATTCAATTCTGGAATTAAGATCTATAACACCTTCGGAGATACCTGCTACCGAACTTACAATCTTATATGTTGAACCGGGAGCGCTCTTATACTGAGTAGCATAATTCCAAAGAGGTCTTGAATAATCGTTATTTAATTCTGCTAGATAATAGTTATCTGAGTTGGCCAGTCTGTTGTTATCGTAGGAAGGATACGAAACTAACGCTAACACATCTCCTGTATTAACATCCGTAACTACGCAGGAACCTGAACAAGGTTCAAGTGCCAGTTGCGCAGGAGTAATCTTAAGATTCTTGATTAAATCAAGCATAAAAGCGTATGCAGAGATACGTCCTGACTTAAGTGCATTGATCTCGGAACCTGATACATCAATAACATTCTGATCATAGAGAATCACACAAAGCTGTCTTCCACTTATATTGTTATTGAATATCATGTATTTATATATTTTCTTGGAAAACTCTTTGTTATTACGAAGTTTCTCAAGAACTATATTAACTATCTTGTCATAGATTTCCTGTGTATCGGAATATTTGGAATTCATATCAAGGTTATTGATATTAATCCAGTTCATATTAATGCAATAAGTAATATATTCCTGCATGGATATGTTTTCATCAGTAGTCCATGCGATATACATCTCATCTTCCGTATCAATAAGGTCCTTATCGATAATCTTAACATTATCACTCATAAGATAAGTGATGATAAAGCTTTGATATACCTGGTATTCCTTTGACAAGTCTTTATATGCCTTAGGGTTCTCCATATAGAATTGATTATGAAGTTCATCAAAAACAACATCCTGGCGATCAATAAAGGCTCTGTATACTTCTTTTTCAGTCTCAGAAGCATATTCCTTATTAAGATGATTCATATCAATTACATTATTATTGATAAGCTGGAAATAAACATCATCAATAGGAATCTTGATATCAGCCTGTCTGGTCTTTTCGGTCATTGTAAATTCTTTGATATTATCTATCTTTTGAACCAATATACCGGCGATACTCTGTTCCAAGAGGTTATATGTGGCAATCTGAAGATCTGCATCTATCGTGAGGTATATATCGTTACCTGTTTCCTCTTCTTTTATCTTGGTTGAATCAAGCACCTTACCAAGAACGTCGACATATACGGTCTCCTTACCCTTAATACCCTTAAGATACTGTTCTTGAGAATACTCGATACCTGTCTTTCCAACGTAATCCGATAAAGTATAATCATTACCTTCAATCTGAGAATACTCTTCGAATTCTTCCTGGCTAATCATACCTGTATATCCGATAATCTGTGAGAAATAGATAGGATCGTTGTATTTTCTGATATTGTTCTGGGATATACTCATTCCGGGTAAAATATCAGAATGCTCTAAAAGACCTGCAACAGACTTTTCCGACACATCAGTAGCTATGGTAATACCACGATATTTCTGATATCCGGTTAATGAAAGTGCATATCTAACAGCAATTATTTTAACTATATCCTGCTTGGAGTATCCACCACCCATTATGAATGTGCTTTTATCATTAGGGTTCTCGTAATAACCGATAGCAAATTTCTTACGATCACAGAAATAATCTATGACATCCTGAGGAGTGGAGTTTTTCTCATCATAAGTAAGTTCAGTTACTTTTTTATAACCGTATATATCAGCCAAAAATCTCTGAAGTTGAGTTCCTTCTACAGAGAATTCATATTCATTGTCGTCATTAACAATAATCTTGAAATCACTAGAGATATCATCGCCATTCTTTTGCAAGATTTCGATGATCTGATAAATAGTGTTGTTAAGAGCAGCATTCTTGCCCTTACCTGATTCAATGGCATCTTCGAATTTTACATCATATGACAATACATTATATGCAAGTAATTTACCGTTACGGTCGTATATGTTTCCTCTGGTTCCATCGATTGACTTTTCACGAATAATTTTAAGTTCATAGTTAGCTACGTATTCTTCTCCGCGAATTATCTGCAACGTAAAAACCCTTGCGATAAGTACAATAGTAACTATCACAAAGAAAATAATCGGTACAATAAGTCGCGATTTTAAAAAGCTTATAAATTCTTCTTTAAAATTCTCGAACATAACTAACTTTCAGCGTTTTTCTTTTTAAATACATATGCTTCTATTACCCATAAAACAGGATATATGAATATGGCTACAAGAAGCGTAAACACGATTTCGGGTAAAATAATATTGGTAAAATAATATATAATATCAAATCTTGATCGTAATAAAAACAAAACTATATATGTAGTAAAGCAACATACAACATCACTTGTCATAATAAGTATTGCAGGAATTTTAAGGTCTTTTAGATAGAAAAGATTATGGAATAATCCATTAAGATAACCTATAACCATATAAAGAAGCGTGAAAAATCCGAATACATCAAAGGTTGTAATATCAAGAAGCAGGCCACAGATGAAGCCAACAAACAGACCTTCTCTCTCGCCCTGCATAAATCCGGCGCATGAGACAAGTATAATTAAGACATTGGGTATAATCCTCGTAATACGAAGCATGGGAAATACCGTTGTCTGAAGAATAAACAATATGATAATCAATACTATATTAATGATTGCTCTCTTCATTGCTCTTACTGCTGATTAATGTCACTCTTGAGCTTGGTAATAACCAATACTTCTGAAATATGCTCAAAGTTAACACTGGGTGATATATAACCCGATATCGACAAGTGATTGGAATCATGCTCCATATAGGATATGTTACCAACCTGAATTCCACTTAAATATACGTCAGAAATATTACTTGTAACTACTTTATCGCCTACTTCAACATCTTTTGCATTTTCTGATAACTGATTAAAAGTAATATATCCATTTTCCATTGTTGCCAAGTTGCCGGATACCATAAGGTGATCATGTGTAGTAAGTACCATACATGAAATATTACTTGTATCATCGATGATACTAAGAACTCTTGACCAATTGGATCCTACTTCCGTAATACGTCCAACAAGTCCGCCACCGGCAAGTACGTTCATTCCAACTTTCATACCCTGATTGGAACCCTTATCAATAATAAAAGTTGAGAACCAGTTATTGGTGGAACCTGATATAACTCTTGCACCGGTCTTGGGATAATCTGAATAGCTCTCATCAAGTTCAAGTAATTTTCTTAATGAGTTTAATTCGTATTTTTCCTGCTGGAGTTCGTTATTCTCTCTTGTTAAGTCATTAACCTGCTTTAAAAGTTCATTGTTCTCGTTAACAAGGTCATTAACTTGCTTCATAAGTTCTTTCTTGGTATAGAGATTCTCACCAACTATACTCACACCTTTTTGAAGAGGAACTATTGTAAAAGATACTATCTCGTTAAGTGGAGAAAGAGGAATCTCAAAAACGAATGTAAGAAGCATCAAAATAACACTGACTCCTGAAAGAATCATTAGCCAGTATTTTGTCGGTAATTTGAACTTTTCCTGAGGTTTTTTAACTAAAGGGCTCATTATTATACTTCAAAGATTAGATTTCTATACTTCTTATTTCTGATGATTTCTGCCAAGCCGAATATTACACTGCTTTCAGCAGCATCGGATGTATTAACCTTAAGACCTGTACCATTAGCTACGTTCTGACAAAGGTTACTTACAAGTGAGCCACCACCCGTGATATAGATACCGGACTTATAGATGTTGGCTCCGATTTCAGGAGGCGTTGACTCGAGTAGATCCTTAACATTATCAGTAATAGATAAAAAGCTCTCGTTTAAGCCTTTTTCAAGGACTACGGGGTCGATAGCACATTCTACCGGAAGTCCGCTTGCAACGTTACGTCCATATACGACACCCTTCTCACCGCTTCTCTTAAGATCAGCAATCTGCATCTTGAGAGCTTCTGCTGACTTGGAACCGATATGAAGGTTGTATTCCTTACGAACTATATTTTTAATGATATCGTCGAATTTATTACCGCCAATCTTAACAAGCTTGGACTTAACGATACCGCCGAATGACAAGATAGAGATTTCTGTAGTGTTATATCCAACGTCAACTATCATTACACCCTGTGAACTCTTAACATCAATATTAAGACCGAGTGCACATGCGATTGATTTTTCAACTACATATATTGCGTGTGCCTTCATAGACGAATCTTCAATCAATTCACCGAAAGCTCTACGCTCAACATCAGTAACATCATGAGGAATTGACATGATATAGTCTGAATTCTTGTAATTGCCTTTTGTAATCTCTGATATGAATAACTTAAGAAGCTCCTGCATGTTATTGATATCAGAAATAACGCCATTGTTAAGAGGTGCTGATACAACTATATTGTCAGGTGCTTTTTCAAACATCTCGTATGCAGAATCACCGTATGCAATAACATTCTTCTTGTTTTCGATGGCTATCATATTACGCTCAACGAAAACTCTCTTCTTTTCATGATTGTAAATACATATTTTACTGGTACCAAGGTCGATACCGAAAGAATTGTTAGCCAAATCCCTTCTCCTACACTTATATATTAGCCAAAATGGCCTATCTTCAAAAATTCAAATATATATTATACCAAAAAACTCGCCAAAAATAAACTTTTAAGCGTTCTTAAGCTCTACAAGTCCTCTCTCATAGAGCATCTGAAGGCTCTTAACAATACCAAATTTAACATGAGGAAATGTTAAACCGCCCTGGAAATATACACTATAAGGCGCTTTTAAAGGACCATCAGCAGATAATTCGATTGAAGATCCCGA
>JAEEQX010000050.1 GCA_016285575.1 Lachnospiraceae bacterium | reverse complement strand
AGGTGATTTCTTCAAAAGAATACATATGCAAAAAATGCGAAGACATACCAAGAATTGTTCCTATGCCAAGGTGTGTTAAATGTAGCAAGCATGTTGCCCGCTCAGGATTTTTATGTCCCGATTGCGAGAGGGAAAAGAAAAGTTTTGTAAAAGGAATTGCGTTATACGAATATGATTCCGTAAAAGAATCAATTCATGCATTAAAAGATTCTGCGAAGTTTGATAATGCCACATTTTTTGCAGATATGATATATAATCATCTTGGCGATATACTCAAGTCTTTTAACGCAGAAGCCATCGTTCCGATTCCGCTTCATAAGGACAAGTTTAAGAAGCGTGGATTCAATCAATCACTGCTTATTGCCAATGAATTATCCAAGCATTTAAACATACCCGTTAGAGACGATATTCTGATAAGGGTTGAAAAGACAAAAGATCAGAAAACAATGACGCATTCAGAGCGCCAAAATAATCTTGTTGGGGCTTTTCATATGCCCCAAAATGATGTAAAATTAGATACAGTATTAGTATTGGACGACGTGTATACAACAGGCGCCACCATGGAGGAAGCAACACGCACTTTGATGCGTGGAGGAGTGAATAAAGTGTACTTCGTTACGGCGGCCATAGGTATAGGCGAATAAGGGGGTTAATATGGACGTTAGAAATTGCAGAAGATGCGGTAAGATTTTTAATTATGTAGCAGGACCTCATATTTGTCCGGCCTGCAGAGAGTTGATTGAAAATCAGTTCGTAACTGTAAAGGATTATATAAGAGAACACAAGGATGCCAATATGGCTCAGATATGTGAGGCATGTGATGTTCCCGAGAGCCAGATTAAACAGTGGATCAGAGAAGAGAGACTTTTCTTTGGCGATGATTCACCTGTAGGTATAGAGTGCGAGGGCTGTGGTGCAACCATCAAGATTGGTAAGTATTGCGACAAGTGCAAGGCTAATCTTACCAGGGGTCTTTTGGATGCTACTGCAAAGCCTAAAGAAGCCGAACCGGATATTACCCATACCAAAAAGGGATCAGCCGGCGGCAAAATGAGATTCTTAGAGTAGCGGTTAAGGTATGATTAACGAGGAAGGAAAAAAGAGAATCCGTCTGATGACGAGAATCGCGATGTATGAAAAGGACGAGGGCAGAACCAGCGAGCCTGTATCGCGTTATTTCAGATCGGATTATATAGGGCTTAAGATTCTGGGAGCAATCTGTTGCGCCACACTTGTTTTTGGTATGGTTCTTGGATTGTATGTTCTTTGCAACTCAGAATTATTACTGGGCGACATATATACAATGGATTTAATGGAAGAAGCAAAAAAACTGATATTGATATATATCGGTTTTGTTGTTGTGTATGTGTCAATAGTAGCCTGCGTATTTTTTGTTAAATATAATCGTGCCGTTAAATACAAGAGAATAGTATCCAAGAATCTCAAAAAACTGCTTATAAGATACGGCAAAAAAGATGAGGACCTAAACGAAGATGACTGAAGTAATGACAAAATTAAGGGGATATAGATACCGCGCGGTTTTATTTATCAATAAATTCGAAGCATACATTATTCCCGCAGTGAAGTTTTTAGCCGCTATGGTGGTATTTTGCATTATCAATGCAAAATTCGGATATATGACCAAGATAGCCAAATTCCCGCTTGCGATTATTATGGCACTATTTTGTTCATTTATGCCGTCCAACATGATTATTATCATTGCGGCACTTTTGACAATGTTACATGCATATGCGATTTCTGCAGAATTCGCACTTGTTTTGGGCGTTGTTTACGCCATAATGTTTCTTCTTTACTTCAGATTTTCTCCCAGAGATTCTGTAGCAGCAATTCTTACCCCGATTTGCTTTGTATTCAAGATTCCGTATGTAATTCCTATGTCATTCGGTCTTGTAGGTACACCTGCAAGTGCAATAAGTGTTGGATGCGGAACAGTAATATTCTATGTGCTTAAGTATATGTCTCAGGCAGCAGAAGCTTTCAAGGAAAGCGGAGAAGATGATTTATTAAAGAGACTTAAGGCACTTCTCGAAGGCTTGCTTAATAACAGAGAGATGCTTGTATGTGCGCTTGCATTTGCTCTGACAGTTATAGTTGTATATTTCATAAGACGTATGTCCATCAACTATGCATGGACAATCGCTATGGCAACTGGTGCACTTGCTGACATCTTGATTATTCTTGTTGGCGACATTATGTACCACACCAACATTTCTATAATCGGTCTTATTTTTGGAACAATACTTGCTTGTATTGTTGTAAGAATAATTCAGTTCTGTGTATTTGACATAGATTATTCAAGAACCGAAAAAGTTCAGTTCGAGGACGACGATTATTACTACTATGTTAAGGCGGTTCCCAAGATTAAGGCTCCCGAACTTGAAGAAGACGATGATGATGACGATGATGACGACGATGACGATGGTTCATCAGCATCAGTATCGGCACTTCCTGCAAGAGGCAAGAGACCTGCTTCCGACAAGCCTAAAAAAGATAAAAAGCCCGTAAGACCCAAGGCAGCTCCTTCGGAACGTGCAAAAAGTGCATCAAGACCTGCTTCTTCTCAGGAGAGACCTGCCAGAGAGAGAATAAGAGAAGCGGTTAAGGAAGAAAGCACATCTTCAGAACCTACTTCAAAAGAGAGAGCAGCTTATGAAGCAAGACAGGCTGAGATTCAAAGACGTCGTGAAGCTGCGAGAAAGAGAAATGAGAGATTAAAGAGCGAACAGGCTCAGGCAGAAGCCAAGGCTTCATCTGCTGATATAGTCCAGGAAGAAGACAATGATTTAGGCCTTGGCAGAAGAATGGCTTATCAGAGAAGAAAGCTTGAGGAAAGACTCAATAATAACAACGACGGACAATAGTTCGGCGGTTAGATATAATCATATATTTGTGTAAGGGTGAATACAGTGTTTCAGAGAACGTTTGACTATATAAGTTCATATCTGTCAGCATTCCGACTTCCCAGAGTCGGATTTCTTGATGTTCTCGAAATGATTATCCTTGCATTTCTTTTGTACCAGGCAATGAAATGGATGAAGAATACAAGAGCATGGGCCGTAGTTAAGGGCCTTGCTGTTATTCTTATCTTTATGGCTATTGCCGAAGTACTCGATATGACTACCATTATCTGGATAGGAAAGAGCTTATTTACATTGGTTGCAGTTGCTATTATCGTAGCACTCCAGCCTGAAATAAGACGTCTTATCGAAGATCTTGGTAAAAATAATCTCCTTACCAATATCGTCCTCCTTGGAGAGAGACAGATTGATGGTAGGTTTTCCGACAAAACCAAAAATGAGATTATCAGTGCTTGCTACGAGATGGGTAGAGCTCGTACAGGTGCGCTTATTGTTATCGAAGCAGATTCCACTTTGGAGGAATATGAGAGAACAGGTATTGAGGTTGATGGTATCGTAACCAGTCAGCTTTTAATTAATATATTCGAGCATAATACACCTTTACACGATGGTGCGGTTATTATTCGTGGCGACAGAGTTCAGTCGGCTACATGTTACCTTCCTCTTTCGGATAACAGATCCTTGAGTAAGGACTTAGGTACAAGACATCGTGCAGGTGTAGGTATTTCAGAAGTAACAGACGCTTTGGTTATTATCGTATCCGAGGAAAACGGTAAAGTATCAGTTGCTCAAAACGGTGAACTTTACAGAAGTCTTGATGTAATGGATTTACGTAAAAAACTTGAGATAGCTCAGGATAAGAAAGAAGCAAAACCTAAAAAACAGCATAAGAAGAAGGAGGTTAAAGATGAAGCAAAAACTGACGCACAATCTTAATCTCAAAGTACTTGCTGTTCTCTTCTCGGTAATGATATGGATTATCGTTGTTAATATCGATGATCCCGTTAAGAGTGTTCAGTTCAATGATGTTCCTGTTCAGGTTATCAATGAATCTGCACTTACTGATGAGAATCTCTGCTATGAGATAAAAGAAGGCTTTGAAAGAGTCGATGTCACAATGAGTGGCAGAAGATCCGTAATAGAAGATATATCCAAAGATAATGTTACTGTAGTTGCAGACCTTAATGAGCGTACAGAGAATGATACCGTTAAGCTTAAGGTATCAACCAACAAGTATTCCGGAGATATCGATTCAATAAAAGCAGACAATGAATTTGTTGAGCTTAACATTGAAGAATTAAAGAAGATTCAAAAAGTTATTCAGATAGAGACAGTCGGTAATCCTGCAGAAGGATATATCGAGGGTGATACAGATATTAACCTTAACCGTGTTCGTATCGAAGGACCTGCATCGATAGTTGATATGGTTGCATATGCCAAAGTACAGATTGATGTAGAAGGTGCGACCAATAACATATCTGCATCTGCTCCCATAGTATTGTATGATACTCTCGGCGACAGAATTGATATGTCGAGATTATCAATGAACATTGATACAATCAGTGTTAACCAGAACATTCTCTTTACCAAGACAGTTCCCATTACATGCATTCCTTCAGGAAAGCCTGTTGATGGTTACAAGGCAAACGGAAAAGTTGAGTTGTCTCCTTCGATGATTACAATCGCAGGACCCAGACCAGTACTTGATAATATTACTCAGATAGCAATTCCTTCGAGTGCAGTTAACATTAACGATGAGGATTCCACATATAAGACCATCGTTAATATCAATGGATACCTTCCTTCAGGTGTTACGGCATCCGATAGAAACTTTGGCGGTAACGTATCCGTTTCGGTTCAGATAGAAAAAGAAATCAGTAAGAAGTACTCCGTATATCTTAATAAGATATCCATGGAGGGACTTGACAGTAATATGACTGCAGAAGTAACCGATAATACTTTATCTGCATCCGGCAACAAGGTTGAGATTGAAGTATTCGGACTTCCTGATGAACTTGATGGATTATCATCTTCAGACTTTGACTTATCTGTAGATTTTGATAAGTATAAGGAGGAGAAAAAGATCACTGCAATGAAGGCAGGAACATATGATCTTCCTCTTCAGATAGATATGCCGTCGGGACTTAGAACAGAGAGTAATCTAAGAGTTCGAGTTAAGGTGTCTGAAAAATAATTAGCAATTAATCATTATATTGGGGCTAATGATTAATATATATGTAATTATTGAGTTTTATGTATATTAGTGGTAAAATATGCATAATAATTTGGGGTAAATACGGGGGTACAATGTATGGTTAGTAAGACAGTAGTCATTAATAATCCTACAGGTTTGCATCTTAGACCGGCAGGCAATCTTTGCAAGGAAGCTGTAAAGTACAAATCAAGGATTACATTCAATTATCGTAACAATACAACCAATGCCAAGAGCGTCTTAAGTGTACTGGCTGCCTGTGTTAAGCAGGGCGAAGAGATAGAGCTTGTGTGCGAAGGCGATGATGAAGAAGAAGCATTGGCTAACATGACCAAGATAATAGAAGAAGGGCTCGGAGAGAGCAGCGAATCATAAAAAAGCATACTCACAAGAGTATGCTTTTTCTATGTAGAATATAAGGATAAGTGTTTAGCAATAACTGTTGAACATCATACCGGAATACTGACTCGTAATATAAGGAGTAGCATATTCCTTACCCGGATTCTTATAAGCGACTATGGTCTTTTGCACATAATCCATAGGATTAAGTGATACCTGGTTTGCTTTACTTAATACCGAGTTCGTAAACTTACGAACGCCCGAGAAGTTATCAAGTGCATTCTCTTTATTGATATTCTCAGCCAACTTCTCGTCATCGACTTTCATCATTCCCTTTTCATCAAATGATATACCAACATTTCCAAGCTCTGCGCTGTAGAGGGATGATATACGTTTCATCTCGTTAAGCAGATAGCTTGTCTTGGGTTGTGAACTAAGGAACGAAGATGCATTCTTAATGAAATCATTGTATCCGGCAGCGAATCTCGATACATTCTCTGACATCGAATCCGTATCTGCTTTAAGACCTATAGTAATAGGCTCATCGTCGATTTCCTGTGCCTTGTTTAAGTTAAGCTCAAATGTCTTGGCTACAGTAAAGTGGTTCGAATACGATACATGAGGTTCATCGTTAAGATAGAACTTCGCATTGTCAGGAAGCTGAGTTACATTATCAAGTCCAAGATAAGCAACAGCTCCGGCTGATTTACTTGTATTCTCATCACTTACGGTGAAAAGAAGCTGTTTATCGTCTTCTATACCGGTAAGAGTTGTCTCAAGAGTAAATATACTTCCTTCTTCGCTCTCAACCACTTCTGATTTAAGACCGACATTGGAGTTATTGATAAGTCTTGATAATTTATGCTGTAATTCGGAGTTGGTCTCGCCTTCATTAATATTGAACTGGAACTCATAACTCATATTATTAATAGAGATATCAAATGAATAAGTTCCGGGCTCGAGATCAACCTCTCCGTCTTTTAATGCATTACCTGTATTAATCTGGCTGCTTGCAAGCTTCTCTACAAAGAGAGAGAAGGATGATGAATCGCCATCAGAATAATCATCACCAATGTATTTAACATCAGCAATATCGGAAGATGTCGAAAAGGCAGTCTTCTTATTTAAAAGATCTTCTTCGTCAAGTCCGCCAAGCGAAGCAATAGTATTACGAAGTTCTCTTGCATTCTCTTTCATACTCACAGCATAAGCCTGAGATTGTGAACTCGAATCAATTATAGAAAGGGGAGATTCTTTGTTAAGCTTGATAATCGAACTATACACGCCGCGAAGCTCGCTCTTTTTATGCGTGTCATATCGACCGCTGGCTTTAGGCGCATACGTAGTAAGATAGTTATTGTAGACGTTATTTAATGCAACTGAATAAGCCATCCTGCTCCCTCCTTTCTTCCTTGAAATCATTACCATGGCAATTAGCCTCGGGTATCCGTCACCCACTGGTAAGAGCATAGACTTATGCTAGTATTACACATTTATAGTATCACAAGAAAAATCTATATGCAACACTTTTTTTATTATATATAATAGGAAGAAACAATTTTCTTTTCCCGACCACAATATACGCGATAAGGCCCTCAATATATAGTTTTGGACGATCTTTATAGTTGTTTTGAACTGTATAAAAACCTTACTATACAAAAAATTGTTGACGTGCAAGTATCGATATGATATTCTACATAGGCGAGATTGATTTTTAGGTCTTTTTTTTATGCACTCTAAAATCGGTCATAATGCGAATATAAACTGTGAACATACGGTTACGGAGGTAATATATTATGCGTACAAAAATCACTTTAGCATGTACAGAATGCAAGCAGAGAAACTACAATACTACAAAGGAAAAGAAGAACCATCCTGACAGAATGGAAACTAAGAAGTACTGCAGATTCTGCAAGGCTCATACTTTACATAAGGAAACAAAGTAATAGTTTAGGGCTTTACCCCGAAAGGATACGCTAATGGCAGATACACAGAATAAGCCGAAGAAGAACTTTTTCAAAGGTGTAAGACAGGAATTTAAGAAGATTTCATGGCCTGGCAGGGACGAAATCATTAAGCAGACAATAGTTGTTTCTATTATTACATTTATTGTTGCAGTCCTTATAGCAGCCATTGATTTTGGTATTAGATACGGAATTAATTTTTTAACTAGTCTGTAATGCACTTTTAGCTTTGCTTCTATATATAATGAAGCATTGACACTACGGAGGTTTAGATGGAAGAGATTTTAGAAGAATTCGATATCGGACAGAGCGATAATAAATCCGGAAAAGGAATGGGTTGGTACGTTGTTCATACGTATTCAGGATATGAGAACAAGGTTAAGACCAATATAGAGAAGGCTATCGAGAACAGACCCGAACTTCGCGAGACAATCCTTGAGGTCAAGGTTCCTATGCAGGAAGTTGCAGAAGTTAAGAATGGTGTTCGTAAGATTTCCGAAAAGAAGTTATTCCCCGGATATGTTCTTATACATATGGACGCTGATGACAACGCAGCATGGTACGTTGTAAGAAATACGAGAGGCGTTACAGGATTCGTTGGACCGGGAAGTAAGCCTGTTCCTCTTACAGAGAGCGAGATGAAGGCACTCAGCTTCGAAGGACCCGAAAGAATCCGCATCGATGTTAAAGAAGGCGATTCAGTTAATGTTATCGCAGGTGTTTGGGCCGGCACACTTGGAGTTGTTAAGCGTGTTGATGAAGGCAAGCAGGCTGTTACAATCAATGTTGAATTGTTCGGTCGTGAGACACCCGTTGAGATCAGCTTTGCTGATATTAAGAAGGCATAAATTTTATGCCGAGCAACTAAGGTTGTTCATAGGATATCCTATATAATATATAGAATTTTGTGAACAGTGGGAGCTGCGATGGTCGCAGCGCCGAACCACATTTTATTAGGAGGTAGCCAAAATGGCAAAGAAAGTTTCAGGTTATATCAAGTTACAGATTCCTGCCGGAAAAGCAACACCGGCACCGCCTGTAGGTCCCGCATTAGGACAGCACGGCGTTAACATCGTTGAATTCACAAAGCAGTTCAACGCTAAGACAGCAGATAAGGGTGACGTTATCATCCCTGTTGTAATCACAGTTTACGCAGACAAGAGTTTCAGCTTTATTACTAAGACTCCTCCCGCTGCAGTATTATTGAAGAAGGCTTGCAATTTGAAGAGTGCATCCGCTAAGCCTAACAAGGATAAGGTTGCTACTATTTCAAAAGACAAGATCAGAGAGATTGCAGAGCTTAAGATGCCTGACTTAAATGCAGCTAGCATCGAAGCAGCAATGAGCATGATCGCAGGTACAGCTCGTTCAATGGGTATTGTAGTAGAAGAATAATTGATTTAGAGTGGGAGCATTTATTGCATTTAACCACAAGGAGGTAAAGTAAATGAAACATGGTAAAAAATACAACGAAGCTGCAAAGCAGGTAGATAGAGCTACTCTTTACGATCCCGCAGAAGCAGTTGCATTGGTTAAGAAGACAGCTACAGCTAAGTTTGACGAGACTGTTGAACTTCACATCAGAACAGGTTGTGACGGACGTCATGCAGAAGAGCAGATCCGTGGTGCAGTTGTTCTTCCTCACGGAACAGGTAAGACTGTTAGAGTTCTCGTATTTGCAAAGGGCGATAAGGTATCAGAGGCTGAAGCAGCTGGTGCAGATTTCGTAGGTGGCGAGGAACTCATTCCTAAGATTCAGAATGAAGGTTGGCTTGACTTTGATGTAGTAGTAGCTACACCTGACATGATGGGTGTTGTTGGTCGTCTCGGTAAGGTTTTAGGACCTAAGGGATTAATGCCCAACCCTAAGGCAGGTACAGTAACAATGGACGTTACTAAGGCTGTTAATGATATCAAAGCCGGTAAGATTGAGTACAGACTTGACAAGGCTAACATCGTACACTGCCCTATTGGTAAGGCTTCTTTCACAGAAGAGCAGCTTGCTGATAACCTTAAGGCAATTATGGATGCTATCGTTAAGGCTAAGCCTTCATCACTCAAGGGTACATACTTAAAGAGCATTACTCTTACAAGTACAATGGGACCTGGTGTTAAGGTTAGTACACTTAAGTATTTATAAGATTTCAAAAGTCGGTTCTTCGGAACCGACTTTTTACATGATAATGTATAAAAGAATTATGATACACAAAATTGCTTCGTTTTAATAAAACTCTCGCAATTTTGTCAATAATTCGGAATCCGCTGAAATGACAATTAATAGTCATTTCGCTACTTCCTCATTATTGTTAGGCGTCCAAATTCTTCAACAGTTATGAGTAAACTCAAACTGTTTTCGACTTTGTACACCTTTATCATAAAAAGATATTGACAAAGGTATTCCATAATGATAAATTAGAAAAGGTCGTCATGACCATGCCGAAGACAGTAGGTGTCGAAAGACGTAAGCTATGCGCCTACCGAGGAGAAAAGTTTTGATAAGAATTTTATCCTCTCGCGTCTTCGCGGGAGTTTTTTTATCTTTATAACTCTTTCGGCAATAAATAATAGAAGGAGGAAAAAAGAATGGCAAAGGTTGAATTAAAGAAACCCATCGTAGAAGAAATTCAATCATGCATCAAGGATGCTAAGTCAGTCGTTGTTGTTGACTACCGCGGACTTACCGTTGAGCAGGACACAAGACTTCGTAAGACATTACGTGAGAGCAATGTTACTTACAAAGTATACAAGAACACAATGATCAACTTCGCAATCAAAGGAACAGAGTTCGAAGACCTCGCTAAATATCTTGAAGGTCCTACAGCTATTGCTGTTTCTACAGAAGATGCAACAGCACCCGCTAGAGTCATCTGCAAGTTTGCAAAAGAGGCTCCCGCACTTGAGGTTAAGGCCGGTGTTGTAGAAGGTGCCGTATATGATGCTAAGGGAATTGCACAGGTTGCAAGCGTTCCTTCAAGAGAAGAACTTCTTGGAAAGCTCCTTGGAAGCATCCAGTCACCTATTTCGAATCTTGCCCGTGTGCTTAATCAGATTGCTGAGCAGCAGGGCGCATAATTAAGTAAAAAAGTTTTTAATGGAGGATATTAAAATGGCTAAGTTAACAACAGAAGAATTTATCGCTGCTATCAAAGAGCTCAGCGTACTTGAATTAAATGAATTAGTAAAGGCTTGCGAGGAAGAGTTCGGTGTATCCGCAGCAGCAGGCGTTGTAGTTGCAGCAGCAGGTGCTGGTGATGCAGGCGCAGCAGCAGAAGAGAAGTCTGAGTACGATGTAGAACTTACAGAAGTTGGAGCAGAGAAGGTTAAGGTTATCAAGGTAGTTCGTGAAGCAACAGGCTTAGGACTTAAGGAAGCTAAGGACCTTGTAGATAGCGCTCCTAAGATGATCAAGGAAGGCGCTTCTAAGGAAGAAGCTGATGACATCAAGAAGAAACTTGAAGAAGTTGGCGCTAAGGTTACATTAAAGTAATCCTAACTTAATCAAAAAAATATTAAAGCGGTTGGAAAAAAGTATTTGACTTCCAACCGCTTTTTTGATATGATGGAAAATGCGCTAATGTGGGTGAGGTGGCCCATTTGTGTTTTTTTCGCCTCAAAAACGGGAAAACATGGCCAAATTGCGCACAATTTCAGCGATTATCAAAAGAATGGAGCAGAATGTCAATGGAAAAGAAAAGAATTCGTCCGGTGTACAACGGTAACAGCTTACGAATAAGCTATTCAAGACAGGAAGAAGTGCTCGAAATCCCCAATCTTATCGAGGTGCAGAAGAAATCATATGAATGGTTCCTTAAGGAAGGTCTTAAGGAAGCTTTTAGTGATATTTGCCCTATTACTAACTTTGGTGGTGATATGCGTCTTGACTTTGTTGATTTTACTTTGGCAGAGGATGAGGCTAAGCATACTATCGAGGAGTGTAAGGAGAGAGACCTTACATATGAAGCACCTCTTAGAGTTAAGGCACGTCTTTATGTACCCGAGAAAGACAAGAACGGCAATAAGACAGGTCAGTTTGAGATAAAAGAATCTGACATTTTTATGGGCAATTTCCCTCTTATGACAGAGACAGGTACCTTTGTTATCAATGGTGCTGAGCGTGTAATTGTCAGCCAGCTCGTTCGTTCTCCCGGCATCTACTATGATTATACACATGATAAATTAGGTAAGAAGCTCTTTGCATCTACAGTTATTCCTAACCGTGGTGCATGGCTTGAGTACGAGACCGATTCTAACGATATAGCTTCTGTTCACGTAGACAGAAACAAGAAGATGCCTATTACGGCTTTTATTCGTGCGCTCGGTTTAGGCTCCGATGAGGAAATCATCGCTGTATTCGGTGATGATCCCAAGATCATGGCTACTATGGCCAAGGATCCCTCCAAGACATATCAGGAAGGTCTTAGAGAACTCTATGCAAGACTTCGCCCCGGCGAGCCTTTCAGTGTAGAGAACGCTGAGAACTTTATGAACTCCATGTTCTTTGATCCCAGACGTTACGACCTCGCTAAGGTAGGACGTTATACATATAATAAGAAGCTTAACTTCAATAAGAGAATCGTTGGTCATGTACTTGCTGAAGATGTTGTCAGCGAGTTTACAGGTGATGTTATCGCCAAGGCCGGCGTAGTTATTGATAAAGAGACAGCTACCAGAATTCAGAACGCTGCAGTTCCTTCAGTTCTTATTCAGACAGAAGAGAGAAATGTAAAAGTTCTTTCTAATATGATGGTAGATATTTCAGAGTGGGTTGATTGCGATAAGGAAGCACTCGGTATTAACGAGCTTGTATACTTCCCCGTACTTCAGACCATTCTTGGTGAGTATGCTAATAAGCCCGAAGAACTCGGCGAGGCTATTAAGAACAACATTACAGATCTTATTCCTAAGCACATTACTAAGGAAGATATCCTTGCAAGTATTAACTACTGCTTCCATCTTGAGTATGGCATCGGTAACAAGGATGATATCGACCACTTAGGCAACAGACGTATTCGTGCCGTTGGAGAACTTCTCCAGAACCAGTACAGAATAGGTCTTTCAAGAATGGAAAGAGTTGTTCGTGAGAGAATGACTACACATGATGCAGATGATGTATCAGCATCAAGCTTAGTTAATATCAAGCCTGTACAGGCTGCTATGAAGGAGTTTGTTGGTTCATCACAGCTTTCACAGTTCATGGATCAGAACAACCCTCTTGGTGAGTTAACACATAAGAGACGTCTTTCCGCATTAGGACCCGGTGGTTTGTCAAGAGACCGTGCCGGATTCGAAGTTCGAGACGTTCACTATACACACTACGGAAGAATGTGTCCTATTGAGACACCCGAAGGTCCTAACATCGGTCTTATCAACTCACTTGCTTCTTATGCAAGAATCAATGAGTACGGATTTATCGAAGCTCCTTACAGAAAGATCGACAAGAAGGATCCTGAGAATCCTATAGTAACTAACGAAGTAGTATATATGGCTGCAGATGAGGAAGATAACTACCATGTAGCTCAGGCTAACGAAAAGCTCGATGAGAAGGGCCATTTCGTTAAGAACATGGTTACTGGTCGTTACAGAGAAGAGACTCATGAATATCCCAAGGCTATGTTCGATTACATGGACGTATCACCTAAGATGGTATTCTCTGTAGCTACAGCACTTATTCCTTTCCTTGAGAACGACGATGCTAACCGTGCGCTCATGGGATCTAACATGCAGCGTCAGGCAGTTCCTCTTCTTTTCACAGAAGCTCCTGTAGTTGGTACAGGTATGGAAGCTAAGGCAGCCGTTGACTCAGGTGTATGTAAGGTTGCTAAGAAGGCCGGTACAGTTGAGTATGTTTCATCCAACCTTATCAAGATGGCATATGATGATGGAACTAAGGAAGATGTTAAGCTTGCTAAGTTCACAAGAAGTAACCAGAGCAACTGCTACAACCAGAAGCCCATCGTATTCAAGGGTGATCATGTGGCAGCAGGACAGGTTATTGCAGACGGTCCTTCAACAGCTAACGGCGAATTAGGTCTTGGTAAGAACCCTCTTATCGGATTTATGACCTGGGAAGGTTATAACTACGAGGATGCTGTTCTTTTATCAGAAAGACTTGTAAAAGAAGATGTTTACACATCAGTACATATTGAAGAATACGAAACAGAAGCAAGAGATACTAAGCTCGGACCTGAAGAGATCACAAGAGACCTTCCCGGTGTTGGTGAAGATGCTCGAAAGGATCTTGATGAGAACGGTATCATCCGTATCGGTGCAGAGGTTCGTGCCGGTGATATCCTTGTAGGTAAGGTTACTCCTAAGGGAGAGACAGAGCTTACTCCTGAAGAGAGACTCTTAAGAGCAATCTTTGGTGAGAAGGCAAGAGAAGTTAGAGATACATCTCTTAAGGTTCCTCACGGTGAATACGGTGTCGTTGTTGATGCTAAGGTATTCTCACGTGCACAGGGCGACAGCGAACTTTCACCCGGAGTTAACCAGAAGGTTAGAATCTACATCGCACAGAAGAGAAAGATTTCTGTAGGTGATAAGATGGCCGGACGTCACGGTAACAAGGGTGTCGTTTCAAGAGTTCTTCCTGTAGAAGATATGCCTTATCTTCCTAACGGTCGTCCTCTTGATATCGTACTTAACCCTCTGGGCGTTCCTTCCCGTATGAATATCGGACAGGTACTTGAAATCCACCTTTCACTTGCTGCTAAGGCACTTGGATTCAACATTGCAACTCCCGTATTCGACGGTGCTAACGAAAACGACATCATGGATACTCTTGACATGGCTAATGACTATGTTAACGGTACATGGGAAGACTTCGAAAAGAAATACAAAGACGTTCTTCTTCCTGAGATTCTTGAGTACTTATATGAGAACAGAGATCACAGAGAATTATGGAAGGGCGTTCCTATATCAAGAGACGGTAAGGTAAGACTTCGTGACGGACGTACAGGTGAGTACTTCGACGGACCCGTTACAATCGGTCACATGCATTATCTTAAGTTACACCACTTGGTAGACGATAAGATCCATGCTCGTTCAACCGGACCTTACTCACTCGTT
>JAEEQX010000049.1 GCA_016285575.1 Lachnospiraceae bacterium | reverse complement strand
ACTCAAGAGACAAGTAATCAGCTTAAGGAGAGTTTGGAACTCATTACCAAGAATAATATCAAGCTTGATAATCTTGCCAAGAAGGATGAACTTACAGGTATATACAACCGTAGAGGATTCTTTATCGAATCGGATAGTCTTTTGGCTAACGAAGAAGAAAAGAAGAAGTATGTGGTTGTTGGATTTGCTGATACTGATAATCTCAAGACTATCAATGATACATACGGTCATGATGAGGGAGACTTGATTATCACCGAGAGTTCAAGAATACTTACTGAAACCCTTGATTCCAGAGGTGTTATTGCCAGACTTGGCGGTGACGAATTCGCTTTTATTTTCTATAGCGATAGAGACGATGAAGACAAGCTATTCTTTAAAGACTTTGAAAAGAGGGTACAGGACTACAACGAAAAGGCTGACAAGCCTTATACCTTATCAATCTCACTTGGAATGAATGTTTACGAATACAGTGAGAATATCGACCTCAAGGAGCTTTTGGACTCGGCTGACAAGGAGATGTATCACATCAAAAAGAAGCGTCGAAACAGGCAATAAAATATTGCGGTAATTCGTCAGTTTTGGTATAATAAAACCGCTTGTGAAAAAAATCTCAAGCGGTTTATTGTTTAATAATTTCTGTAATGATGCGCAGATTACAGAAAATAAATATCTTAAGGAGGACATAGCTATGTCATTAAACAAGAAAAGTGTTGATGATTTCAACGCAAAGGGCAAAAGAGTATTGGTTCGTTGCGACTTTAACGTACCTTTAAAGGATGGCGTTATCACAGATGAGACAAGAATCGTTGCAGCTCTTCCCACAATCAAAAAATTATTAAACGATGGTGCAAAGGTTATCCTTTGTTCTCACCTTGGAAAAGTTAAAGAAGGACCTAACGAGAAGGAATCACTTGCTCCCGTTGCTAAGAGACTTTCTGAGAAGTTAGGCAAGGAAGTTGTATTCGTATCTGATTACAACGTTACAGGCGAAGCTGCTACTAATGCAGTTAACGCAATGAAGGAAGGCGATGTAGTTCTTCTTCAGAATACACGTTTCCGTGGCAAAGAAGAGACAAAGCCCCAGGATGCTGGTGAAGCTTTCGCTAAGGAACTAGCAGATCTTGCAGATGATTATGTATGCGATGCTTTCGGTTCAGCTCACAGAGCACATGCTTCAGTTGCAGTTGTTACAAAGTACATCTCAGCTAAGGGCGGTGTTAACGCAGTTGGATACCTTATGCAGAAGGAAATCGACTTCTTAGGCAATGCAGTAGAGAATCCCGTTAGACCTTTCGTTGCAATCCTTGGTGGTGCTAAGGTTGCTGACAAGCTTAACGTTATCAATAACCTCCTTGAGAAGTGCGATACACTTATCATCGGTGGTGGTATGGCATTCACATTCCTTAAGGCTAAGGGATATGAAATCGGTAACTCACTTGTTGATGATGAGAAGCTTGATTACTGCAAGGAAATGATGGCTAAGGCTGACAAGCTTGGCAAGCAGCTTTTACTTCCTATCGATACAACAATCGCAGCTGGATTCCCTAATCCTATCGATGCTGAGATCGAAGTATCTGTAGTAGATGCTGACAAGATTCCTGCTGACAAGGAAGGTCTTGATATCGGACCTAAGACAGCAGAGCTTTATGCTAACGCTGTTAAGAACGCTAAGACAGTTGTTTGGAACGGACCTATGGGTGTATTCGAGAACCCCACACTTGCTAAGGGTACTATCGCAGTAGCTAAGGCACTTGCTGAGACAGATGCTACAACAATCATCGGTGGTGGTGATTCAGCAGCAGCTTGCAACCAGTTAGGATTCGCAGACAAGATGAGCCACATCTCAACAGGTGGCGGTGCATCACTTGAATTCCTTGAGGGTAAGGAACTTCCCGGCGTATACGCAGCTGACGACAAATAAGGTTTTACTAGATGAAAAAAAATAAATATCAAGCTTTTAGTGAGTTCTTTTCAGGCGCAAGTCTTGTATGCATATTGATAGCACTATTCGGAGGTCTTGCTCTTATCAGAGTCGGCGCTCAGGATTTGATGTCTATCGATACTGTAGATATGGACTTTGAACAGTTTTCAGAGAACGCAGTAGAAGTGACCGGTACCATTAAGTCGATGGATGTGGTTAATAGAACTGTTGTAACTTTTTCGACTGATGAAAAAGATTGCGAAGTTACAGCTGACATCTATAACGACCAGTATAAGGTTGGCGACAATATCAAGGTGTATTATAATCCCGACAATCCTGACGAGATTAGAATCCCTGATGTCTTCAGATCTTATTACAAAAAGTCGGGCAGCACTATGCTAAAATACGGCTTTATAATATTCGGTGCATCGGGCGGACTTGCAGTACTGTTTTTAGTGCTTGCTAAGAAGTTAAGAAAAAAGGGTTTGCAACCCAATAAGGAGAATTAAAAAATGGCAAGAAGAAGAATTATTGCCGGTAACTGGAAGATGAACAAGACTCCCAGCGAGGCTAAGGCACTTTGTGCTGAATTAAAAGATCTTGTAAAGAATGACAATGTAGACGTTGTATACTGTGTACCTGCTATCGACATCGTTCCTGTAGCAGAAGCAGTTAAGGGTACTAATGTACATGTTGGTGCTGAGAACTTCTACATCGAAGACAAGGGTGCTTACACAGGCGAGATTTCAGCTCCCATGCTTAAGGATGCAGGTGTTGAGTTCGTAATCATCGGTCACTCAGAGAGAAGAGAGTACTTCAAGGAAGATGATGCTTTCCTTAACAAGAAAGTACTTAAGGCTTTCGAAGCTGGCATTACTCCCATCCTTTGCTGCGGCGAGTCACTCGAGCAGAGAGAGATGAACGTAACTATGGACTGGATTCGTCTCCAGATCAAGTCTGACCTTGCTGGCGTAACTGCTGATCAGGTTAAGACAATGGTTATCGCATACGAGCCTATCTGGGCTATCGGTACAGGCAAGACTGCTACATCCGATCAGGCAGAAGAAGTATGTAAGGGTATCAGAGAGCTTATCGCTGAGATGTATGATCAGACAACAGCTGATGCAGTACGTATTCAGTACGGCGGATCAATGAACGCATCTAACGCAGCTGAGCTTCTTTCCAAGCCCAACATCGACGGTGGTCTTATCGGCGGCGCTTCACTTAAGGCTGATTTTGGACAGATCGTTAACGCATAATTAAAATTATTCGGCGGGCTGGCTCGTTGCCGGCTCGCCTTTTTTCTTGTAAAAATTCTTTATTGTACTAAATTATTAAAATGTATTCGCTTTATATATAATCCAGCTTGAATTTATAGATTACATTTTATTTTTTTATAAAGGATAATTAAGGTAGTGTATTTTGTAACATAAGTTATTTATAAAAGGAGTATATTCATGAATAATGGAAAAGAAGGTTTAACATCATTTATTATTGGTCTTATATTTTTAATTGTTAACTGCGGTGTATTAGTTCTCGCAATGAGCGGTTTTCCTTTCGTATTCGGTGGAATCTTTATTATCTTCCCCATCGCAGGTATAGCAGGTGCAATTAAGGCCTTCAAGCTTGATGGTGCACAGAGAATATTAGGTATTATTGGACTTATCCTTAATGTATTCTCAGGATTGGAAGCTATCATTCTTATAATTCTTGGTGTTATCGCTAAGTTAAGCTAATGAAAACAAAATTGGGGATTTAGAAGATGATCTACAAATGTAAAGCATGTGGCGGTGCGCTCGAGTATTCTGCAGAACTTAATCAGATGGTATGTCCGTTCTGTAAGAATTCATTCGATGTCAATGATGTATCAACTGAATACGAGGAAGACATTCAGGAAGAATTAAACAATAGTCCTTTTTATACGACCAATCAACCTGAATCGAGACCTAATTCGAATGTACAAAATAATGCATTTGTTAATCCTGCAGGAGCTGCAACACAATTCAGAATAGTTGGTGGCTCCCAGTTTGCCGGCGGTACATTCAATCAGTTCGCTTCTGATGAGATAGGTGATTACAATACCGTCCTTAAACGTAAGGAAGAGGAAAAGAAGAGAGAAGAAATTCGTAAAAAGGGCGCTGTGGATATGCACATTATGAAGTGTACATCCTGCGGTGCGGAACTTGCTGTTAATGGCGTCGAATCTTCAACATTCTGTGCTTATTGCGGACAGCCTACGGTCGTTGCGGACAGAGTAGAGAGTTATCTTAAGCCCGATTATATTATACCTTTTAAGGTTAATAGAGATGATGCATACAGTATCATCAAAACAACATTCCAAAAAGGATTCTTCGTACCAAATGGTATCAAGGAATTTGAGGCCGAAAAGATCAGAGGTATCTATGTTCCGTTCTGGCTTTTTGATATGTATTATCACGACAGACAGTGGTATAAGTATTCCAAAAAGCAAGGAAAGACAACAGTTACCAGATATGAGTATTTTGAAGGTGAGACCAATTTCAGACGTATGACTCTCGATGCTTCCAAGAATCTTAACGATGATTCTTCTTCGAGACTTGAGCCCTACGATATGAGACAGTTAAAAGAATTCGATATGGCATATCTATCAGGATATTATTCCGACAGATTTGATATGGGTGTCGAAGCAATGACTGGTCCTGCAGTAGAAAAAGCAATGGAACTCTACAATGAGGCTGTAGTCAATGAATTGCATCACAAGTCTGCTAAGCTTGTAAGTTCTAATCCTGATTACAATGTAAATAAGACGGAATACGCGCTTTTACCTGCTTGGTTTATTACATTCAGATATGATAATCAACCGTATACGATACTTGTTAACGGTCAGACAGCTAAGATGGTTGGAGCAGTACCGTATGTTAAAAAGAAAGTATATGCGGTATTTATATCTCTGGCGGTGGTTCTCTCGGCGATTGCAATATTGGCATGTGTGGCAGCATCCTGTTTCATGTTCGTCGAAGTTGGATTTGATGAGAAGATAACATGGGTTTATATTGTGGGACTTGGAGCGGTAATATTATTCTTATGGAGTGGTGCTATTAAGAATTACAAGTCGCTGATGAAGAGCTTATCGCTCACTACAGCCACAAGAATCAATAAATTCGCTAAGGAAAGGCAGGACAGATAATATGGTAATTGTTGCGGATATATTTGGTATTATAGCAGGCCTTGCACTTGGCATCGGAATAGCGTTGTATATTACAACCAAGCTTGTTAAGAAGTCTAATGATATAGGAGACTCGAAGGGTCAGTTTATGGATTTCGGAGATTATATCAGACCTCTTAATCACTTGGATAATGAGCGTAATCCTTATTAATAAGTTTACTAAAAAAGCCCGCGGAAGCGGGCTTTTTCATATGCACACGCCCGCATATGGAAAATTGCTTCTTCGAAGCATGCGGGCGGCGCTACGAGTAAGGAAGAATTAATTCTTCTTACTCGATTTCTATGCGATGCACACGTAGTAAAGAATCATTGCGAAGTGAGGTAAACTACCAAGTATTACGAAGAGGTGCCATACGAAGTGTGAGAACTTTAAGTTCTTCTTTCTGTAGAAGATGGTACCGAGTGTATAGAATACTCCGCCAAGTAATACGAGGATTAGTCCGGGAACAGGGATTACCTTGATAGCTGAATAGCTTGCCATAATTATCGACCATCCCATTATGATATAGAGGATCTGAGATATCTTATCGAATTTTCTTACTGATATAGCATTGAGTGTTACGCCTGCAACTGTGCACGCCATGTTGATTCCCCATACGGTCCATCCAATCCATCCACCGATGAGAGAGAGGCATACGGGTGTGTAAGTGCCGGTAATCAGAATGAATATCATGCAATGATCAAGCTTTCTGAATACTTTTTTAGCTTTAAAGTTAGTGAGAGAGTGATATAAGCATGATGTAAGATAGAGAAGGATTAAGCTGGCTCCGAAAATGGATACGCTGGTTATAGCCATAGCACCTTTACCTTTAAGAGCAGCCTCGACTATCATTATTACTGTACCGGCAATGAACAATGCAGCGCCTATACCATGTGATATTGCATTGCTTATTTCTTCGGGTAATGACTGTAATTTAAAGATTTCCATATCGCTCATAATAGTCACCTCTTTTTCTACCATCCACACTTGTTATTTCATTAAAATCGTAACAAGTAGTTTACAATACTACATTAACACGATAATAAAACTTTGTAAAGAGGTTTTATGTGTTTTTCTTGTGATTTTATGGCGACGAAAAAGATGGACAAATACGGTTTACATAATTCCAAAAATGTTGTATTTACAGTATTTTCGTGGTATCATAACTGAGTGCATGAATGTTAATTATTTTACTAATCTATCCGATATAAATATATGTGCTATTGATTCTAGTCAGAGCATAATTAATTACTGTTGGAGGATATGTTGTGAAAGATAATCCCTTAAAAAAGGATAATTACAGACTGTTAAGAATTATCATTCTGCTATCAGGCCTTGCAGTTAATGTGCTTCTTTCTTATTTGACATATCGTTTCAACTTGCCTTTTTATTTTGATACATTAGGCACGCTTTTCGTAACATTTATAATTGGTCCTTTCCCAGGAATTCTCTGTGCGGTTGCTACCAATTTCTTTTGTTCGTTTTTTAATCCCAATGCAATATTTTTCGTTTTACTTAATATATTTGTATCCGGTATATCCGGTTACTTTTTTGCTAATGAAAGATATAAGAAGAAATCTCAAATTTTTCTTTTATACGCGTACATTACTTTGGTATGCGGTATATTGGAGACTGTATTCCAATGGATACTTTTTGGCGGACCTCAGTTTGCTGATGTAGCAGAACTCTCCAATATGATGAGTGGCGGCAATCGTGTAGGTATGTTCTTTAGCAGCCTCCTAATCATAGTTGGTCTTAATGCTGTAGATAAGGGCATATCAATAGTTGTTGCACTTATATTGTTTTTTGCGATTTTCTATAAGAAAAAAATCAATCTTCGTACTCATGAATGGAAGCAGACTCCTCTGACTAATGATGAGAAGAGATTGATCAATTCTCAGATGAAGAATGGTTTCAAATCACTAAGAACCAGAGTTGCTTTATTATTGGTGTTGGCGGCTGCATTACTTACTATTGTAATGTTTTGGATAAGTGTTGAGCTTCATTATAAAAATGACGTTGAAGAATACACTGACATTGCTTTCAATGCAGCTGAGTTTGCCGCTGATCAGATAGATCCGGATATGATAGAGCAGTATATTATCGATGGCGAAAACGCTCCGGGTTACAAAGAGACTGAAGAGAAGTTAGAGAGAATCAAGGATTATTTCCCTTGCATAAAATATCTGTATGCTTTTAAGGTTAAGGAAAACGGATATTATTATCTGTTCGACTTGGATCTTCCTGATGATCCCGGATATGAACCCGGAGAATTAATTGCTTTTGAAGAAGATATTCTTCCACAGGTTGATGAGATGCTCGCAGGCGAAGAGATAGAACCTGTTATATTCAATGACTCTGATGGATGGTTGGTTACAGTATATTATCCTATCCGTAATTCAAAAGGTAGAACAGTTGCTTATACAGGTGTTGACGTGTCGATGACATATCTTACCGAATTCATTTTGGAACTGGTTAAGAAGGCGGCACTTGTATTCTCAGGATTCTTCATCTTGATTCTTGGATTCGGTTTATGGATTTCAGGCCATTACCTCGTATATCCTATCGGTAGCATGGCACTTGCTGCAGAAGAGTTCATGAAGGGTATCGATAATCAGGATACACTTGATGATAACGTACGTAAGATAAGAAAACTAGATATCAAAACCGGCGACGAAGTTGAAAAACTCTATAAAGCCATTGCTGATATGGCTAAGGGTACATCGGATCAAGTGCGTGAGATTAGATACTATGCAGATGCTACATCCAAGATGCAAAACGGTCTTATCATCACGATGGCGAACATGGTCGAGAATCGTGACTCCGATACAGGTGCACATGTACAAAAGACATCAGCTTATGTTCGTATCATACTCGACGGACTTAAGGCTAAGGGTTACTATGCTGAGAAACTGACTAACAAGTATATCTCAGATGTTGAGATGTCTGCACCTCTTCATGACGTAGGTAAGATTAATATATCAGATACAATTCTTAATAAGCCCGGAAAACTGACAGATGAAGAATATGAGATTATGAAGACTCATACAACTGCCGGTAAGAATATCATGGAGCAGGCTATTAGTACTGTTAATGGTGAGAACTATCTTAAGGAAGCTCGTAACATGGCTGCTTACCACCACGAGAGATGGGATGGCAAGGGATATCCTGAAGGATTACATGGCCAGATTATTCCTCTTTCTGCAAGAGTAATGGCAGTTGCCGATGTATTCGATGCGCTTACTTCTCCCAGAGTATATAAGCCTGCTTTCCCTCTTGATAAAGCTCTTGAGATAATTGAAGAAGGATCCGGCACACAGTTTGATCCTAAGTGTGTTGAAGTATTTATGGATAATCTTGATAAGGTAAAAGAAGTACTTAAGAAATATCAGGGAGCATAGAGACTATTGGCTTTGGAGGCATTCTCAATGAATAATCCTTTAAAAAACAAATATGTTAAGATAATTTCTTTGCTTGGAATGTCGGTGGCACTCTTGTCATCGACACTTCATGTATCAGCCGATTCACCTTCCGCATCCAAGGAGAGAGTGACTTCCGGTGGTGGATATGCTGTCAGTAAGCAGCTTGATAATGTCGGTTATAGTACTACGATATATGATGCAACCAATGGACTTCCCACATCCGATGCCAACTGTGTATTTGCATCAAGTGATGGATATATATGGATTGGCGGATACAGTGGTATTATCAGATATGACGGTTCTGTATTTGAAAGAATAGAAAATGTCCCCGGACTTACAAGTGGTCGTGCTATATTTGAAGACAGCAAAAATCGTATCTGGGTTGGTACCAATGATAATGGTGTAGTAATGCTCACTAAAACTGAGAGCAAAAGATATACTTATCAGGAAGGACTTCCTTCGTCCTCTGTAAGATGTTTTGCAGAAGATAAAAATGGTACTGTATATATCGGTACTACAAACGGTATCTCATATGTAAGTGATGACGGTAATCTTAGAAACATTGATGATGAGAGACTTAAGAATAATATTATCGTTCGTATGGTTTCTGATGCCGACGGCGTTGTATACGGTAACACCAAAGATGGTGCCATGTTCTCGATTAAGGACGCTGCAGTATCCGAATTTATAGATTACGAAGAACTAGGTATAGAAAAGATATCGACTGTATTTTGCAAAAGCGATGAGTCAGGTAAGATTTACATTGGTACCGAATCTAATCATGTCTACTATGGTAATTTTGGCGATAAGGCCAATATGCTTAAGCGAATAAGTGTTGATCCTGTTAATTTTACATATTGGATTACATATGCCTGCAATCGTATATGGATTACTTCGGAAAATTGTACAGGATATATCGATCAGTACAATGCTTTTCATGAGTTAAAAAATCTCCCTATGAAAAATTCAATAGATATGATGACATGTGATTATCAGGGTAACCTCTGGTTTGCTTCATCACGTCAGGGAGTTATGAAGATAGTAACCAATAACTTCCAGGATGTTTTTGAGATTGCAGAACTTGAAGATACAGTAGTTAATGCAACTTGTTTATATGACAATTCTTTATACATTGGTACAGACAATGGTCTTATTGAATTGGATAGAAATAATAAGGTTGTTAATTCTGATTTAACTAAGTACCTTGACGGTGTTAGAATCAGATGCTTGATGGTTGATAAGGATTCCAATCTTTGGATTTCAACTTATACCAATGATTTGGGATTGGTATGCTATTCAAAAGACAGGACCATTACCAACTATAATCGCGATAATGGTTTGCTTGATAACGGAGTCAGATGTACCAAGCAAACTAAGGATGGTTCGATTTATGTAGGTACTAACAACGGTATTAATGTTATTAAGGATGGCAAGATAGTTAAGGCTTATGGCGTAGATGATGGTATAGAGAATACTGTTGCTCTTACAATCGAAGAGGGCGAGAATGGTGAGATATTAGTTGGCTCCGATGGCGGCGGAATGTATGTCATAAGTCGAGATAAGGTTAGAAAGATTGGACGCGATGATGGTCTTACATCCGACGTTATCTTGCGTATAAAAAAGGATGAGTATCGTGATGTATATTGGATTATTACTTCGAACTCTATTGAGACTTTATGCGATGGAATGATAACCAATATCGATACATTCCCTTACAACAACAATTATGATATGTACTTCTCGGAAGATGGCAAGATATGGGTTCTATCATCATATGGATTATATTCTGTTGATGGTGAAGCAATGCTTGTTAATGATGTTCAGGACTACGGACTCTATACAATTTTCAATGGATTAATAAGTACTCCCACAGCCAATTCATACAGTGCATTAACTGAGGACGGAGATCTCTATATTTCCGGAAGAACAGGTGTCAACAAGGTTAATATCAATCATTTCTTTGATGTTCATTCAGGTATTAAAGTTGATATCAGATCATTGACTTGTAACGATACAAGAATAACTGCTGATGATAAGGGTGTATATACAATCCCTTCGGATAAAGGTCGTATACAGATATCACCTGCGGTATTGGATTATACTATGACCAATCCTCTTTTAAGAATGTATCTTGAGGGTGATGAATCATCAGGTATTACAGAGTTACAGAGTAATATGTCATCGCTCGAATATACCAACCTTAAATACGGTAATTATAATCTTCATATTCAGATTCTTAACAATAGTACCAAGCAGGTAGTTCAGGATGACGTATTCAAGATAACGAAAAAACCGAGAATCACTGAGCTTCTTGCATTCAGAATATTGTTACTTGCAATGCTTGCTGCTGTAACAGCCTTGATAGTATGGCGTATTATGACAGGTACTGTCATCAGAAAGCAGTATGTTGAGATTCAACAGGCCAAGGAAGATGCGGAGAGAGCTAATTCCGCTAAGTCCAGATTCCTTGCCAATATGTCACATGAGATACGTACTCCTATCAATACCATCATGGGTATGGATGAGATGATACTCAGAGAAGATCCTACAGATGTTCCCAAGCCTTATTTCATGTCAGTAATTAACTATGCACTTGATATAAGAAATGCATCCGAGTCCTTGCTTGGATTGATTAATGACCTTCTTGATATTTCCAAGATTGAGTCAGGTAAAATGCACCTTGTTGAGCAGGATTACAGTACTGAAGAATTGTTCCGTTCAATCGTATCAATGATTCGTGTAAGAAGTTCTCAAAAAGATCTTACATTTGAGATTGATATCGACGGAAGTCTTCCTAAGATGCTCTATGGTGATGCAGGTAAAGTTAAGCAGATTACTCTTAATCTTTTAACCAATGCTGTTAAGTACACAGATCATGGCGGATTCTCACTTCGAGTTCATGTGGAAGATATGAATGATGAAGAGTGTAGATTAAAGATTGCAGTAAAAGATACCGGTATTGGTGTAAAAGCAGAAGATATGGATAAGCTTTTTGCCGCATACGAAAGACTCGATGAGGAAAAGAACAGCGGTATCCAGGGAACAGGCCTTGGACTTGATATATCCAAGAAGTTTGCAGATCTTATGAATGCAAAACTCTACTGTGAGAGTGAGTATGGTAAGGGTAGTGAATTTACTTTTGAAGTCACACAAAAGATATCCGATAAGAATGCAATTGGTGTATTTAAGGAAAAATCGGATGATTCCAATAAGGGACCTTATGTACCTCAGTTTATTGCTCCCGATGCAGAAGTTCTCGTAGTAGATGATAATCCTATGAATTTAACGGTTATTAAGGGATTGCTTAAGTCTACCAAGATGTTTGTTACAACTGCATCCAGTGGAGAAGAGTGCCTTGAAAAACTAAAACATTCTTCATTCAATGTAGTATTGCTTGATCATATGATGCCCGGTATGGATGGTCTTGAGACTATCGCAAGAATCAGAGAAGATCATCCCGACCTTCCTGTTTATGCACTTACTGCCAATGCTATGGCAGGTGGCGAAGAGTTCTATAAGTCCAAGGGATTCGATGGATATCTTGCAAAGCCTATAGACTCGATGGCTCTTGAAAAAGCCATTATGAAGCATATTCCCGAAGAGATTATGATGAAACCCGCTGCTTCCGATATATCCGAAGAACCCGAATCATTCCCTGAGGATATGATGTGGCTTAGTGAAGTTAAGGAGATTAATCTCGAAGACGGTATTAAAAGTTCAGGTGGAATTTCAACATATATTAGCGCACTCTATAACTTTTATGATACAATAGATTATAATGCGAAGATACTTGAAGATGCTTATAACGGTGATGACATCAAGTTATATACCGTTAAGGTACATGCACTTAAGACTTCTGCCAGAATAGTCGGTGCCAACGACTTGGCTAAGGCTTCCGAGAGACTCGAAGAAGCAGGTAAGAATGGTGATACAGAATACATTAAGGCTAACTTTGAGAAGCACCTCAATTCTTTCAGAGCTTTCAAGGATATTTTGAGCAGACTTTCTCATGATGAAGAATCGAAGGAAGAATTAGAACCGATTCCTCAGGATGAACTTGATGGTGCTTACAGTGCATTAAAAGAAGTTATCTCTCAGATGGATTATGATTCTGTCGAGATGATAGTTTCCCAGCTTCGTGGATATAAACTTCCTGAAGCAGACGATGAGAAGATTAAAAAGCTCGAGTCAGCAATGAAGAATTACGATTGGGACGAGATGGAAAGCATTATTGCATAGTTGAATTAAGGAGTATTCATGCAAAAGAATCGAGTACTTATTACAGCTGAAAAAGATTCGTTTTTAATAAGAGTATTGGTTAAGAAGATTCAGGACTCCGGTATGGAGTGCGAATTCGTTCCCTGGAATATCAATGATATCAATGCAAAATGGGAAGATACCAATCTTTTAGCCATGTATATGATAGACGGCGCAAGACCGAGTGAGAGCTTTTTACATTTTCTTGCCGACAAACTCGTGGATGATGATATAATTACTGTTCCGATCGGTGATAAGAGTGACGTTGATTATGTACTTAACAATCTGTCCAAGGATTCGGTATTCAAGTCGTATTTCAGACCTCTTGATAATGCTGAATTTGTAAAAGACATTTCAGATTTATTCCTTAAGGTTGAAAAAGGAGAGTACAGAAAGACGATTCTTGTTGTGGACGATGATCCCAATTACCTTTCGCTTGTAAGAGAGTGGCTCAGGGGTACATACAAGGTTGCAATGGCCAATTCAGGTCTTCAGGCAATCAAGTGGCTTGGCAAGAACAAGGCGGACCTTATTCTTTTAGATTATGAGATGCCGATAACCGACGGACCTCAGGTGCTTGAGATGCTTCGAAGCGATGAAGATACCAAGTATATTCCCGTTATGTTTTTAACCGGCAAAGGTGATAAGGAATCTGTTATGTCGGTATTATCGCTTAAGCCTCAGGGATACTTTTTAAAAACTATTGATAAGATAGAACTTCTTGAAAAATTAAAAGAGTTCTTTATTCTTCATAAAAATTAAAAACTCATAAGGAATATTTATTCAAATGTTTATAGAGTGGCTTAGAGTTCATCAGCTTAATATAATGCTTGTTTTGACAGGTGTCTGTATGGTTACCTTCTTTTTTGCTGTGTTTACAAGATCACTTAGCAAAAGAAGAAGAATAGCACTTATGCTGATGGAACTGTATTCCACAATTCTTCTTATAGCGGACAGATTATGCTACCAGTATAGAGGAGATGTCAGTACTGCCGGATTCTTTATAGTAAGAATTGGCAATTTCCTGACTTTTATTCTGATACTTGGAGTTACTCACGCTTTCAATTTATATGTTTCTGATTTAATCAAGGTTGAAGCTAAAAAGAAAAAACCCCCGGTTCCTCTATTGATATGTGAGGGATTGTTAATTTTGGGTGAAGTATTAGTAGTTGTATCGCAATTCACCGGTATATACTACTATTTTGACGATATGAATTGCTATCAGAGAGGACCTCTTATAATAATTAACTTTATTATTCCTCTTTTAGTTGTGGCAATAGAGTTTTGCATGATAGTTGCCTATCACAATTACTTCAGTCCTTTGGTTAGAGTATCTCTTATACTCTTTACTTTGGCTCCGTTTATTGCTTCCGTAGTTCAGTTCTTTGTATATGGAATCTCATTTATCAATATGTCAGTTGTTGGTACAGTTGTGCTTCTATATTTCTTTGCAATAAGAGATATGAGCAATACAGCTAAGAAGGCCAATAACCTAGAGATTGAATTCTTGCTCGAAGAGAAAAAAGCGATGGGCCGTCTTTTTGAACAGACAGCTACAGCGCTTGTTAATGCAATCGATGCGAAGGATACTTACACTCAGGGCCATTCAGTCAGAGTTGCTGAGTATGCCAAGAAGATTGCCGAGTATATAGGTAAGACAGAAGAAGAGTGTGAAGAAATCTATTTTGCCGGTCTTCTTCATGACGTTGGTAAAATCGGTGTTCCCGGAGATATCATTAATAAGAATGGTAAGCTTTCCAACGAAGAATATG
>JAEEQX010000048.1 GCA_016285575.1 Lachnospiraceae bacterium | reverse complement strand
TCAGCAGGGCGGCCAGCAAGGTGGTCAACAAGGTGGTGGTCAGCAAGGCGGTGGTCAGCAGGGCCAGGGCCAAGATCCCAACGGTGGCCAAGGCGGACAAGGTCAAGATCCTAACGGCGGTCAAGGCGGCGAAGGTGGCCAAGGTGGTCAAGGCGGCGAAGGCGGACAGCAAGGAGGCCAGCAGGGCGGTCAGCAAGGTCAGGGCGGCGAAGGCGGCCAGGGCGGTCAGCAGGGCGGCCAAGGCGGTGGCGGCGGAACCGGCTGGGACCAGGGTTCCAAGGTTGGATCTGAGTCTTCAGGTGATTTTGGAGACGGCGAAGGAATAATGGTTTTTGGCGGTGATCCTAATGAGAATTTAACAGGTCAAGCTAACCAGAACGGCAATTCAAAAATGTCTTCGTCACAAAATGGAAAAGTAACCTCCGGACAGAAAGTATCTCCTGATTCTGTTATTGGTGAATACAGTCAAAAAGCATATGATAATATGAACCAAAGTAAGATTCCGGGTACGATGAAAGATATGGTTAAGAATTATTTTTCTAATCTTAAGTGATAAAACCGAAAGGATATAATGATGAACGTTAACGAACAAGAATTAAAAGCAATGATTGAAAAAATGAACGATGCTGAGGCTGAGATTGGCAAAGCGATTATCGGTCAGAAGGATGTTATAAGACAGGTTCTTTTATCTCTTATAGCCGGCGGTAATGTATTACTCGAAGGTGTTCCCGGACTTGGTAAGACACAGCTTGTTAAGGCATTATCCAAGGTATGTGATCTTGATTTCTCGAGAATTCAGTTCACTCCCGACCTTATGCCTGCCGATGTTACAGGTACAGATATCATCGTTAAGAAGGAAGGAAAGAACGAATTCGAGTTCCAGCCCGGTCCTGTTTTCGCTAACCTCTTACTTGCGGACGAAATTAACCGTGCCACACCTAAGACACAGTCAGCGTTACTTGAGGCCATGCAGGAGCATACAGTTACAGTAGGTAACAATACATATTCACTTTCTGAGCCTTTTATGGTTCTTGCTACACAGAACCCTATCGAGAACGAAGGTACATATCCTCTTCCCGAAGCTCAGTTAGACCGTTTCTTACTTAAGATACAGGTAGACTTCCCTACATTCGGTGAACTCAAGCAGATCATGGATATCACAGTTACCAATAAGCAGACAGAACTTAATCCTGTCTTAAGCGGTGACGACATCATGAACATCAGACAGTATGTTAATGAGATTCCCATGGCGGAGGAAGTTGAAGCTTTTGCATTAAGACTTGTTATCGGTACACATCCTGAAGTACCCGGTGCCAATGACACAGCTAAGAAGTATATCTCATGCGGTGCTTCACCCAGAGCTGCTCAGGCTATCTTTAAGACAGCTAAGGCAAGAGCACTTCTTGATGGCAGATATAACGTATCATTTGATGATATTGAAGCAGTTGCACTTCCTGCACTTCGTCATCGTGTGACACTTTCATTCGAGGCTCTTGCAGAAGGTATTACTACAGATCAGGTAATTAAGAAGATAATGTCATCTATACCCAAGGATTGATAAATGGAACGTATTTTTGATACAGAATTTTATGAAAAACTGCATACGCTTCGAATGAGCATTGCTCTTAATCTTGCGTCAGGCCAGTCCGGTGGACGTAAGAGTAATTCCAAGGGTAATTCAGTCGAGTTCTCTGACTTTAGAGAATATATGATTGGTGATGATATCAGACGTATCGATTGGAATGCATACGCAAGATTCGATAAGCTCTTCGTTAAGTTATTCATGGAAGAAAAAGAAGGTGTATTCCAGATATTCCTTGATTGTTCAGAATCCATGAAGTTTGGCGAAAAGAGCAAGGAAGTCTGTGCCAAGAGAATAGCAGGTGCACTTAGCTATATCGTACTTGAAAACGGCGACAGATTATACATCAATGCTTTGAAGGATAATCATGCAGTTACAGCAGGTTCCTTCTCCGGAATGCAATCTTTTATAAGAACCATCAAGTTCTTGGAAGAAGCACCTCTTGGAGGACCTAATGACTTATATACTTCAATAAAAGAAAAAGATTTTAAAACCCGTGGATTATCATTCATTATCACTGACGGTTATACAGAGAATCTTGATGAAGTAATTAAGTACTTAAAGTATAAGAAGCAGGATGTTGTATTAATTCAGGTTCTCTCTGATGAAGAGATGGATCCCAGATACGAAGGCATCCTTAATCTTAAAGACAGTGAATTTTTGAGTGAATTAAGAGTTTCTTTCAATGCTACTGCAATGAAGATGTACAGAGAATCTCTTAAGAACTTTTTAGACAATATGGACAGTCTTTGCAAGAAGTATGGAGTAACTTATATAAGAGTAAAATCTTCGGATACTCTTGATTCGTTATTCTTCTCATCACTTGCTAGATTGGCTAAAAAAGTATAGGACAGAACATGAAGATAACATACTGGTGGCCGCTCGCATTTTTAATACTCATACCTATCATCATTATTATGTATATGCTCAAGCAAAAGGCTAAGGATGAGAAGGTAGCATCACTTTTCTTATGGAAAGAGATGATTAAGAATGACAGAGCCAATACACCTTGGGAAAAATTAAAGAAAAACTGGTTGATGATCCTCCAGATTCTGACACTTATTGTGTTAATCATTGCTCTTATGAGCCCGTTTTTTATGTCATCACTTGTAACAACAGGCAAGGCTTGCGTAGTAATTGATTCTTCCGCGAGTATGAGCTTTATGTATGATGACAATCAGACGAGATTCGACAAGGCTAAGGAAGAAGCAATCAGCTATGTGAGAAAGTTAAAAACAGGTACTGAGATATCACTTATTACATCTGATGAATCAGCAATGCTTCTTGCTAGTAAGTCTCAGAACAAGCTTGATGTTATTGATGCCATTCGTTCTCTTGAAGTATCTACCTATCCCGGCGATGCTTCCGAGGGTGTTAAGATGGCCAAGGCACTTGCAATGGACTCCAAGGGGTTACAGACTCTTGTAGTTACTGATACCAGTGTTGATTGTGATACTCTTGATGCGATGGTGGTTGATGTATATACAGAGGCTCCCAATGTAGGTATCGAATACGTATCACACGGATACAGTAATGATAAGCTTACAGTACTTGCCAAGGTTACCAATTTTGGTAATTCGGAAGTTAAGAGAGACGTATCAATATATCAGAACAATATTCTTGTTGAGAATAGAGAAGTAACAATTGATGCCAAGTCTTCAGAAGTTGTTTATTTTGAAGATGTATCTTTAATAGGCAGCGCATATACTGTACAGCTTTCATCCAAGGATGCTTGTGATTATGACAATATTTGTTATGACATATTAGCAGACGGTTCTGTAAGTAATGTTCTTCTTATGACTCAAAAGAATCTTTATCTGGAAAATGCACTTTCATTAATACCCGGTATTAATGTTACCAAATCAACAGATATTGATTCGTTTAATGATTTTGCTACTCAGGAGTATGATTTATACATTTTCGACAGCATGCTTCCCGAGACTCTTCCCAAGCAGGGAAACATTATTATATTTAATCAGCAGTGTGATGAGATTGCACCAATAGAGGGTTATTATCCTGAAGAAAACTTAGTTTTATATCCTGATGAATGTTCAACAACGATGTATCTGGATGGATTATCGTGTGTAGCATATTCGCCTATAGCGTATAAAGTTCCTTCTTATGCTCATGCATTTTTATCTACTGATTATTACGACAGTGAAGGAAATTTCCTTGGCAAAAAAGACATCGCTTTTATTGGTGAAGATAATGGAAGAACATATGCAATGATTGGATTTGATCTTCATAATTCAGATCTTCCTCTCTATATGGAATTTCCGTTACTTGTATACAATCTGATTAATGAGAGTACATCCGGTGGAATGCTTAGCAGTTATGTATTTGATTCCGGTGATGGAGTAGCGGTATCGGCTGATGTTAATGAGAGTTTACCCTACATCATTAAGCCTGATGCAACAAGAATTGATCTTACGGATTATAGATATAATTACACCAATACAGATCAATACGGAGTATATACGATTAATCAGGATTTTGAGGATAAAACTCTTGCATCTGAATTTGCAGTAAACTATCCTTTCTCAGAGAGTAGGATTGACAAGCATCCTTCGATGGTAGTATCCGGCGAAGAAAAAGTCGTTACCGAGGTAAAGGGTGTATTTAATCTTCGTAACTTTATTATATTGCTTGCTATGGTAATGCTATGCCTTGAATGGATAGCAGGATTGAGGAAATAATATGTCAATATCTTTTGATAACCCCTGGTATCTCTTATTGATACCGGCAGCTGCATTATTCTTGTTTATAACGCAGTTCTTCATGTTTACAAGAGAAAAAGGTAAAAAGATCGGACAGATACTCGTAAGAGCGTTTCTGTTCCTAGCTCTTATATTGTCGCTTGCAGGATTCGGTCTCAAGTTCACAGGTAGAAACACAACTACTATTTATTTACTTGATGTATCGGATTCGGTTAGAGACAGTAAGCAGGATCTTGTTACATTCGTTAACGAATCTGTTAAGGATAAAAAGAAGCACGACTATGTATCCGTTATCGCTTTTGGCGAGGATTCCATGGTTGAACAGTTCACATCAGAGAACCTTGCTTTTTCCAAGTTCCAAAGAGAAGTTAACACAGGTGCAACCAACCTCGAAGAAGCTGTTAATCTTGCACTTTCACAGTTACCTGATGATTCTGCAGGACGTATAGTACTTGTTACTGATGGTAATGAGAACGAAGGTGCTTTAAAGAGCATCGCATCCGAAGTTATAGCTTCAGGTTGTGCATTCGAAGTTAAAAAACTTGAAGAAAACGTATCCGATGAAGTATACGTATCAGATCTTTCCGTACCTAATCAGGTAAGTATTGGAGAGAAGTTTAATATTGAAGTAGAAGTAGAGAGTAACGTAGCATGTGATGCTACAGTTAAGCTCTATGCAGGTCGTACTCTTAAGGGTGAGCAGACTACTCACTTACAAAAGGGTACCAACAAGATAATCTTTGCAGATACTCAGTCAGACGAAGGTCTTAAGACTTATAAGGTTGTTGTTGAAGCTCAAAAAGATACCATGACGGTTAACAACGAGTTCTCAGCATATACCAACATTGAGACTCAGCTTCCTCTTTTGGTTGTTGAAGGACAGGATGGCAATACAGCTAACTTCAAGAGAATTCTTGATTCACTTGATGTAGGTTACGATATTGTAACACCCAATACAGTACCTGTTGATATGGCAACACTCATGCAATATTCAGCAGTAGTATTTGTCGATGTATTTGCAGGAGATTTAAGAGACGGTTTCGTTGATACTCTTAATGACTATGTTAAGAATAACGGCGGCGGTTTCATCATAACAGGTGGTTCTAACTCTTATGCACTCGGTGGATACAGAGATACTCTTATCGAAGAGATGTCTCCTGTATACATGGATCTTAATCCTGAGAATGAGATACCTTCGATGGCAATGTGTATGGTTATCGACCATTCAGGTTCCATGAGTGATGGTAATGGTGTAGTTACACTTCTTGATCTTGCTAAGCAGGCTGCATCAGCTGCAGTTGATTACTTAAGACCTGATGATTATGTAGAAGTTATTGCTTTTGATGATACATATTCAAGAGTTGTTCCTTTATGTCCTTGTGAGGATAAAGGAGAGATTCAAAAAAAGATTTCCGGTATTCCCATGGGTGGCGGTACCAGCATCTATCCTGCTCTTGAAGCTGCAATCAATGACCTTGTTCGTTCCGATGCCATGGTTAAGCACGTTATCCTTCTTACAGACGGACAGGATTATAATGATGATTATGATGATTTAATCAGAATTGCAAATGATGCAGGTATTACAGTATCATGTGTTGCACTCGGTAGCGGATGTAACACTCAGCTCTTACAGCGTATTGCTAACGATGGTAAGGGAAGAATGTTCACATCGGATATTGATACTGACCTTCCTCGTATCTTTGCTCAGGAAGTATTCCTTGCATCCAATACATATCTTGTTAATGAGACTTTTTCTCCCACAGTCACAAGTAACGATAAAGTGATTAGAGAAGTTGTTGAAGAAGCGAAGAGAAGTGATATGGATGGGCTTCCTAATCTGTATGGATATGTTGCCACAACGAAAAAAGACAGGTCCATTCAGTTGCTGGCTTCATATCAACAAAATGATCCCATATTGGCGTATTGGCAATACGGTTTAGGAAAAACGGTAGCTTGGACTTCCGACGTATCCGGTGAATGGACTGCTGCTTATTCCGAACCTAAAAATGCAGAAATTACATCGTTAATGTGGCATAATATCATTAAACTTGTATCCGAGGATAATGGACTTGAGGGTACATATGCCAATGTAGAACAAAATGGTAACAAGGCTACCATTACATATAATACAGATAAGTATGATGCCAACTCCAAGGTTATGGCGTACGTATATGATGAAAACGGCGAAGTAAAAGAAATAGAACTTGATCCTAAAAAGCCCGGCGTATACGAAGCGCAGATTGATACCAAGGAAACAGGTATCTACATGATTAATGTTCAGCAAAAAGATGGTGAAGATATAGTATCATCGATTAATACTGCTGCAATTATGCAGTACTCACTTGAGTATAGATTCTATCCTGACAATACTTTGCTTGAAGACTTCGTTGCATCAACAGGTGGTACATTTATTGAAAATCCTGAAGATGTATTTGCAATCAAGCCCGAGTTTGTTAAGGCGAGATTCAATCTTTGGATACCTCTTCTTATCATTGCATCTTTAATCTTTTTATTCGATATTGCTGTAAGAAGATTCAACTTCTCATTAGCTTTTGTTGACAAGGCAGCTGCTAAGAGAGAGACTAATAAGATAGTAAGAGAAGAGATGAAGCGTAAAGAAGAAGCTGCTAATCTCAAGGAAGAAGTTGCAAGAAATGATGCAATGAAGGAGGCACAGGCTAATCAGGTAGTACCTGAGAAGAAGGCTTCCAAGAAGAAGAAAGAAAAAGTGTCTGCTCAGCCTGAAGTTGATGAGACACTTGCTTCAACAACCGCATTTACTCAGCAGCTTAAGAAGACTAATAAGAAGATGAATGAGGAAGAGAATGCCAGAAAGAGTATCTTCGATGATATGAAGGCTAATTCAGGTTCTTCCAAGACATTCGAAAGAAAACCCGGAGATGCTGTTCCTACAAGTGCTCCCACTACACCTCAGTTCAAGGCTCCCAAGAAGCCCGCAACACCTAATAAGGGTGCAGGTGAAGGTACCGGAAGTCTAACAAGTGCGAGCCTTAAGACCAGAGTATGGGTTAGAGACGACGATAAATAGAAAGAGGTTTTTTAGACGTGGTTTTACTTGATAACGTGAAAACAGAACTTTTATCTCTTAAGGATAATCTTGTACAGGTTAAGCAATCCTGTGATATAGAGAGAAAAGAAGAGAGAGTTCTCGAGATAGAGCGTGAGATGCAGGAGCCTACATTCTGGAATGATGTAGACAGAGCCAATAAGCTTAGTACTGAATGCAAGCTCTATAAGCAATCAATAGAAGATGTTAAGTATCTTGAAACACAGTTTCAGGATATCCTTGATCTTATTGATATAGCTGCTGACGAAGAAGGACTCGAAGATGAGATAGTAGAAGAGTTCGAAGCATTCAAGAAAAAACTTGAAGATATGCGTATCTCGATGCTTTTATCAGGTGAACACGATAAATGCAATGCGATACTTAGACTTAATGCTGGCGCAGGCGGTACAGAGAGCTGCGACTGGGTTAGCATTCTATATCGTATGTATACCAGATGGGCTGAAAAGAAGGGCTTTCAGGTAGAAGTGCTTGATTACCTCGAAGGTGACGAAGCTGGTATAAAATCAGTGGCATGGCAGGTTAACGGTCCCAATGCTTATGGATATTTGAAGGGTGAGAAGGGCGTACACAGACTTGTACGTATATCGCCATTCAATGCACAGGGTAAGCGTCAGACTTCATTTGCTTCCCTTGATGTTATGCCTGAACTTGAAGATGACAATACAGTTGAGATTAATCCTGATGATTTAAAGATTGATACATATCGTTCATCAGGTGCCGGTGGACAGCATATCAACAAGACTTCATCTGCTATACGTATTACTCATATTCCTACAGGCGTAGTAGTACAGTGTCAGAATGAACGTAGCCAGTTCCAGAATAAGGATAAGGCTATGCAGATGTTACGTGCTAAGTTACTTATGCTCATGGAAGAATCCAATGCTGCCAAGCTTGATGAGATTAGAGGTGAAGTATTGGAGAATGGCTTTGGTTCACAGATCAGATCCTATGTATTACAGCCTTATACAATGGTTAAGGATCTTAGAACCAATGAAGAATCAAGCAATGCTAGTGCAGTGCTTGATGGTGATCTTGATAACTTCATTAATGCTTATCTTAAGTGGAAAAGCTTAGGAAATTAATCAGATACAAGTGAGTCCTTATGAAAACTCTCACATAAGTCTTCGTAGAAGTATGTGTAAGATGTGTATACATAAGGTACTACCCATATAAGTCCTATTCCAAGTGATAAGAATCCCAAGAGATACATGGGAATGAATGATAACTGAAGTCCTATGAACTTTAAGAACTTCTTACTATTCATAATTGAGAGAGACATGGTAATTACCATTGCAACGCCCATGTCAGGAAAATCACAGAGAATAAAATAAACAGGCATCAGATACGAATTAACGATGAAGAGTACAAGTTCTGCACCAAGTAAGAGTGCCAAGCTTACACCGGTTCCTGTTAAAGTATCGGGTGCGAAAAAGTAAGTATAGATAAGGCTCGGAAGTAATGTAATGAGACTTATGATTGCTAATATAAAAGATACACCAAGCGTCACATTGAGAGACGGTCTTCTAACTGCCATCTGCTCAGCGGCGCTTTTTTTATTATTAGTTACAAATCCAAGATAGAATCTGGTAATTGAACACTTGATAAGACCCCAGATGGAATTAAGCACAACGAAGAGAACTATATAAAAGATAAAAGCAAATAAATCGCTTCCGAGTATTCCAAGCTGTGCAATAAGATTAAATGAGCTTTTAGCAGAGAAGTAAAGTATTGTTACCAGGCAGGGCATAAGCATGTTGCCAAGTAACTTTTCTCTTGCGTAGCCTCTGATTTCTCTATTTGATTTTGACAGTTTAATAACTTTTTCTTCTGTCATTTTATTCTCCATCTTTAGCGATTAAATCACTAGTGTCATCATTATTTGTATCTGTATTACTTGAATCAGTATTTGTTGTATCTTCATTGGTTGTTTCTATATTTGTTGATTCATTATTTGTAGTTGTTGTACTAGGATCTACAAATGTAACGACTCCGTTTTCATCAACACTAATACCGGCAGCCTCAAGAGCCTGATTAGTATATTCTTCCATTGTCACGCCATACATCTGAACGAATAAAGAATCAATCTTGGCTCTGTAAGCTTCATCATGATTGAACTTATAAATCGTAAATCCGATGATGAGGAAATTAAGTATTAGTGCAAGTATAGCCATCACACTTGCGGCTCTGGCAGCGAAATGCTTTGACTTGGTTCTTCCTTTTGATAGATGAGCAAATATCAACGCAATGGGAGAGAGTACAAACGGCAATATAACTGTGCTTAATGCCGCTGATACTAATGCTATTCCCGAGAGAGTCAATGCTCTGTATGCTGTTTTAGTGTGTCTGTAATCGTTTTGTACGTAATTCATAATTATCCTTGTTATCAAGAATCTAATATCGGTTTAAATAAACTATTATATCTAGATATTGGTTTACATAAATCAAACTTATAAAGGTTTACATAAATTTTTAATTAGTTTACATAAATACGAAGTTGATTTACATAATTTTTGTACATTTATGATATTTAGTTAGTTTCTAGGAAATGTTATGTTAACATCAACATTTCCGTCGATACCATCAACAGTTCCTTTATCGGAGTACTGCCATATGGATATCTCATAAGGGAAGTAAATCTTCGAATCATATAATGCCAACCACTTTTCGTAATCGCCAAGGTCGTTGATATTAACCAGTCTTGCGAATGTAACGAGATTACCATATACACAAGGAGTGTAACCAGCATTCTTAACATAGTCCATGAATGTCTTAGCACACTGTGTACGTGAATCCATTGTCTGATTATATGTTCTGGAACTTTCCTTATTAACTTCTTCGATATCGAGTGCGATAGGATATGTAATATTGTATCCCTGTATTGCATCGAGAACGTATTGAGCTTCTTCACGAGCTTCTGCATCGTTAGTTGCCTGGGTTACGAAGTATACACCAACTTCAATACCGGCATTGAGTGCACCCTGTACATTGGCATCGAAGTTTTCATCTGTTACAAGTTTACCTGTCTCATAACCTCTGATACCTAGTCTTATCATAGCGTATTTTACACCGCTGGCTGCAACTTTTTCCCAATCGATATTTCCCTGATACTTGGATACATCAATACCCTTAACGGATACTGTCTGTCCATCCTTTTTATACTCCAGGAAACCATCGTTAGCATATATCTGCTCGTTGTCAAAGTTAGGCTTCGGAAGAGAATCATCAATAGGGATAAAATCATAATGATCCTTATTATAAAATACGAAGTACTCAGGATAGAGAGTTCTAAGTATCGAAGCAATTCCGTTAGTCTTTTCAGCTGTTTCTTTTAAGTCGATACGATACTGAGCGATTGCTTCTGCCTGTGCATCTTCAATACTCTCAGCAAGCAACGCATCAACTTCTTCCTGAGTGTAAGTTTTTTCGATATTAACTTCAGGATTGTTAGGATTCTGCTTTTCAGGAAGCGAATCCTTATAAAGCTTTAATGAGAAGTAAGCTACAAAAAGAGAAGAGAGAGTGATTAGTGATAAAAACACAATTGATATTATGTAAACCACATTTTTCTTTTTCTTTCTTTTCTGGCCTTCTTTTCTTAAGTATTCGTCATTCATGTTATTCATATTCAAGCCCTCATAATCAAGTCAAGTGTTAATAGTTTCCACAATTAGTCGTAATTATACTCCTTTTAGGGATTATTATCAAATCTTAAGCGCTTTGTCTTTAATTTGAACGCCTCTTATGATAAAATCTATATGTTTGTAAATAGACTAAAACAAGTGACGGAGGTCTTATAATGGACGCTTACAAAAAAGAATTTATTGAATTTATGGTTGAATGCAAAGTACTTAAGTTTGGAGAGTTCACACTTAAGAGTGGTAGAAAGTCTCCTTTCTTTATGAATGCCGGTGCTTATGTAGAAGGTTATCAGTTGAAGAAGCTCGGCGAATACTATGCTAAAGCTATTCATGATAATTACGGTGACGATTTTGATGTACTCTTTGGACCTGCTTATAAGGGTATTCCTCTTAGTGTAGCTACAGCTATCGCATACAGCGAATTATACGGTAAGGAGATTCGTTACTGCTCCAATAGAAAAGAGATTAAGGATCATGGTGATGCAGGTATCCTTCTTGGCTCCAAGTTAAAAGACGGAGACAGAGTTGTTATCATCGAAGATGTTACAACAAGTGGTAAGTCAATCGAAGAAACATTCCCCATCATCAAAGCAGCTGCAGATGTAGAGGTAGTAGGTCTTATCGTAAGCCTTAACCGTATGGAGAAGGGTCTTAATTCTGACAAGTGCGCACTTGATGAGATTAAGGAAACTTACGGCATCAAGACAGCAGCAATTGTTAGTATGGCTGATGTTACAGAAGCTCTTTACAATAAAGAGATTAATGGCGAAGTTGTTATCGATGATAAGATTAAGGCTGCCATTGATGAGTATTACAAGGAGTATGGTGCAAAATAATGTTTAAGCTTCCAAGCGCCAATTACAAATTTACGGATAAGCGTGTATCGCCTTTTTCCGTAATGAGCGTTGTACTATCGCTCATTTCTTTTGTTGCGCTTTTGGTTATGCTTATCATGTCATATAACCTAGCAGGTGAAGTAGCAATGAAGATGGGTATGTCCACATTTTTATGCCTCATCTTTTCACTCACCGCACTTGTATTTTCAATACTTACTTATTTTAAGAAAAATGTTTATCATATCATTTCTCATGTAGGAACCGTAATCAGCATTATCAATTTGGTTTACATAATGTATATTTACGGAGTAGGAATGATTGGATAGAAAGGAATCGATGCGTAGATGACAGAAAGATATTCACTGGCGAAGGAACGAATCGAAGAAATAATAACAGAATCAAAGGGACTTGGAATATACAGTCCCTTTTTTGAGTCACTTGCAAAATTCACCAAGGGGCTTTTGGATATATATGAAGATGTAAAATCCAATGGCAATCTTGGCAATCATTCACTCGAGGAATTAGAGGAGAGAAATAAGTTTTTATATTCCGAATTGACGGATAAATATGCTTCTTCTTTTCTTAATCCTGATTATGCATATGAAGTACTTGGAGAAAACGGAAAGTTCTTAAGTGCTCTTTTTGCTGAGATTCATGGAATGATTCCTTATGTATTCGAAGTTGATCTTGAAGAGATAGTTATTCGTCTTGAGTTATTGCTTGAATTCTATTCGACTATTAAGAATGCTCTTGATGACAATGAAGAAGTTAAGAGCGATTCATTAAAAGATATACTTTACTATTACGTTTTTGATTATACCGAAGATGAATCGGTTAAACGTATTGGCAAGCAGCTTACGATTGATAATGCATATGCTAACAATATCATCGAACATTATGATTTGACGGATGTTCGTACACTCTATGCATTCGGAGAATATGTTGGCAAAAACGAGATAGAGACTTTTAAGGTGTTAGCAGAACTTGATGAAGATACAATTGCGCTTATGAGTTCTACTTTTACGGAAGGATTCAAAAGAGGATTTGTTGTATCCAAGAAAGATATGTCGAAGAAAAAGACAGTGAATCTTCGTTACCGACTTGGTTTTGAGAGAGTTGCTAAAAAGAGTATCGAAGAGTTTCGTGCAATGGGACTTGAGAGTGTGATATATCGTGCAGGATATGATATCTTTTCGCGCATGGGTATATTTAAGGCCGGCTATTATGGCGGACTTGCCAATCCTCAATATGATGAAGATCATAAAGAAGATATGTCTTTAGTATTAGATGGTCATCTTGTTACAAGACGTATCGAAGGCATCAAGGCCGCTTATGAAGAGTTAAAAGAAGAAGCTACTCTTTTTGCCGGACCTGCTTGCATGGAGATTTTCGGAGAGGATTCTTTTGAACCTGCAGAGTGCGTACATGCTGCAAGATACGGTTCAGCTAAGCAGGATCTGATAAGAGATTACAGAGTAAAAGCATCAGAGATTACCAATACATATATCAAGAGAGAAGAGAGATCATTTTCTATCATTGCATGGCCCATTCCTGCTATTGGTAGATACGCAGAGATTCTTCCTGAAATTATCAAGGTTAATACATTGCCTGTTGATACATATCAAAAGATTCAGCAGACAATTATCGATACACTTGATAAGTCAGACTATATTCACGTAGTCGGAAATAATGGTAATGAGACTGATCTTAAGGTTTCTCTTGCAGTACTTAATAATCCTGAGACAGAGACCAAGTACGAGAACTGTCTAGCAGATGTTAATATCCCTCTTGGCGAAGTATTTACTTCACCTGTTTTAAAAGGTACTGAGGGTGTATTGCATGTTAAGGAAGTATTCCTTAATGATCTTAAGTTCAAGAATATCAAGCTTACCATTAAGGATGGCAAGATTAGCGAATACACATGTACCAATTACGATGATGAGAAAAAGAATAAGGAATTCATCGAAGAAAACCTTCTTTTCCATCATCCCACACTTCCCATGGGAGAGGCTGCAATCGGTACCAATACATACGCTTACGCTTTGGCAAAAAGATATGATATCTTCAATAAATTACCGATTCTTATAGCTGAAAAAATGGGACCTCATTTTGCATTCGGTGACACATGTTATTCGAATGAAGAGAGTGTTCGTGTATTCAATCCTGATGGCAAGGAAATGATTGCAAAAGAAAACGGTGAGCCGTATACATACTGTCATACAGACGTTACTATTCCTTACGATGAATTGGGGCTTTTGGAAGCTGTTGCTAATGACGGAAAGGCTGTATCCATAATAGAAAACGGAAGGTTCGTTTTAGCCGGATGTGATGAATTAAACAAGGCATTGGATACCATTTAATACTTAATAAATGCTTAATAAAATCTTATGTTTATAGAATAAGCAAAATGAAGTATAATAGGTATGTTGATTGTACGAGTATTAACATTTAGATTATATAAATATGTGTTTTGAGAAAGGAGTCATTTATGACTATTATTGTAACAGGTGGTGCAGGATTTATTGGAAGTAACTTCGTCTTCCATATGCTTAATAAGTATCCCGACTACAGAATTGTATGTCTTGATTGTCTTACATATGCAGGTAATCTTTCAACACTTGAACCGGTTATGGATAATCCCAATTTCAGATTTGTTAAGGAGAGTATCTGTGACAGAGAAGCAGTGGACAAGCTTTTTGAAGAAGAGCATCCTGATATGGTTGTTAACTTCGCTGCAGAGTCACATGTTGACCGTTCGATAGAAAATCCTCAGGTATTCCTTGATACCAATATCATTGGTACAAGCGTGCTTATGGATGCATGTAGAAAGTATGGAATCAAGAGATATCATCAGGTATCTACAGATGAAGTATATGGTGATCTTCCTCTTGACAGACCTGACTTATTCTTTACAGAGACTACACCTATTCATACAAGCAGTCCTTACTCATCATCCAAGGCAGGTGCAGACCTTTTGGTACTTGCTTATCACAGAACATATGGCTTGCCTGTAACTATCAGCCGTTGGTCCAATAAATATGGTTGGTATCATTTTCCTTAGTAGTTAAT